>BNVA01000212.1 GCA_025997755.1 Spirochaetia bacterium
TCAGCATCGCGGTTTTTCCGTTAATGAAAAACGCGACGAGGATTTTATCGAGGCAATGGAAGAAGTTGTATCAAACCGTGAAACATCTAGTGTCGTGCGTATGGTTTACTCAAAAGGCAGAACACAGCTTAAAGATAAAATTGCTGCGGCATTTAATTTATTCCACGATGATCTGTATGAGGTAGATGAGCCTTTGGATTTAAGAAGCCTGCTTGAATTAACAGAAATCAACGGTTTCGAGCATTTAAAAGTAAAATGCCCTAACATATATTCACATCCCGCATTTGACGATTTTGTAACGAACAACAAAACTATTTGGGATCGTATAAAAGAGAATGATATTTGTATTCATTTGCCGTATCAATCTTTTGATCCTGTTGTTCGTTTTTTTTCCGAAGCTGCCGCAGATCCGGATGTAGTTGCAATAAAATCTACGCTTTATAGAACATCATGGGATTCTCCTATTGTCAAATCGTTAGAACAAGCCGCCTTGCACGGAAAACAAGTTACCGTGATTGTTGAATTAAAAGCCCGTTTTGATGAAGAGCGCAATGTTTTATGGGCAAAGGATTTAGAAAAATCCGGCGTAATTGTTATCTACGGGCTTGCACATTTAAAGGTTCACGCAAAGATGGCATTGGTAGCAAGACGCGAGGGCAGCCGCATTAGACGTTATGTGCATCTTTCAACCGGAAACTATAATGATAAAACGGCAAAACTATACAGCGACCTAAGCATATTTACGGCAACAGAAGATTTTGCTTATGATGCAGGACTATTGTTTAATATGATAACAGGTTATTCGTCTGTAAACCGTACGCGGCAAATTATTGCAGCTCCGTTCAACTTAAAAAAGAAACTTCTGCATCTTATAGACAGAGAAATAAAAAAATCAACGCCGGAACATCCGGGCATTATAAAAGCAAAATTAAATGCCATTGTAGATACCGATATAATCGCCGCACTTTACCGCGCATCAAGTGCCGGTGTTAAAATATTTTTGAACATACGCGGAATATGCTGTCTTGTTCCCGGAGTTCCGAATTTTTCGCAGAATATTTATGTAATCAGCATTATCGATCATTTTCTTGAACATTCGCGTATAATATATTTTGCAAACGGAGGATCGGATGAGCTTTATTTATCGAGCGCGGATTGGATGCAGCGTAATCTTGAACGCCGCGTAGAGATCATGTTTCCGGTGTTAGATGAAAAAATAAAAGATCAAATTTACGGTATTTTATCGGAGTATTTTAACGATAATTGTCAGGCGCATACATTGGAGAGCGGCGGGAATTGGCGGCGTATAAAGCCTGCGCCGGATAAAAGAACATTTAGGGCACAGGAATATTTTTCAAGATGCGCCGAAAAATTATCACTTGAAAGTAAAATGGGCAAAAAAGAAATTACCGTTAGGCGAAGTTAAATGAAACGATTAATTTTAAATAGAGGTGAAGAAAACAAACGCCGTCTAATTCAAAAATATTTTCAAAAGACCATCCTGTATATTTATCAATGACTAACCCAGGCAGCCCGTCCGCTTCGGCAAAAACCAAACGCGCCGACTCAATGTTTAAATCAAACGATGTTCTTTCCTCCATAGCTCTTCGTATACGCTGTTTAAAAAAACCTGTGTCAACGCCTTCTTTTGACCGGCTGTAAATGCGCGCAATTATTTTTGAATTAGGATTTACAAATGCCCTGCCTAAGTACTCTTTGCGGCAGCTTTCAATATCCGCAGTCTCTCCTGCCTCAAGTTCCGATAAATTTGATTCATCACCTTTTGATAAAAGTACTTTTTGAACTTCATTATCGAATACCCATAGGTGTCCGGCTTTAATTCTGTTTTCTTCACCTCTATTTAAAATTAATCGTTTCATTTAACTTCGCCTAACGGTAATTTCTTTTTTGCCCATTTTACTTTCAAGTG
>BNVA01000213.1 GCA_025997755.1 Spirochaetia bacterium
GAACGTAAAGGGTCATCTGTCACTTTTGATTTTGATGTACCAGATTCATCGGAATATAAAGGTCATATTTTTGCTCGTTTCCAAAATGAAGTTAGATTGCAAGAAACAATTGATATTGGAATATTTGAAGAGCGATGGTTACCAAGTGCAGAGAAACTTTTTATCGAAAAGAAAATAACCGAAAAAGAACGTGACACATTTAAAGCGGCATATTTTAAAGTAGCAGACAATGGGAACTATTATTTTGCAGAAGACCAATTCGATACATTCAAAAACAATACTGTTTTAAAAATACATAAGCTACTTGGGTTTTCTACAATGTGGAGAAAAAATGTTCTTGACTTCAATATAAAAGCACTCCACTCATACCAAGGTTTTGGAAAAATACAAAAATACCCGCAAACATTTTCAACATATAACGATGTATCGAATACACAACTTATTTCGCCAAAGAATGGAGTTTTAAAATCTGGGGCAACAGAAACATTTGTTCTTTCCTCAAAGGATTATACTTCATTTGCAATCATATTAGATGGTAATTTTAATTTTTTCACTAAAAATGCTGAAACAGGCAATTTTGAATTAACATTTGATGTACCGTCTAATATAGATACATTGAAAATATCAGGTGGAAAAAACCAACGGTCAATGCATTGGGGATTAGTACAATATAATGTTATACAATAATGTAAAGCAGATTGCCTAATGGGTAACGGATTTTATGTTTTATAAAATATTTTGGAGGTATTGAAATGAAAAAGACTATTGCGATTTTAGTGTTTTTAAAGGTGGTTTGTTCAACTGTATTTGGGCAGGATTTTTCAATTAGTGTAGGTGCCGGTGGTATTTTTAATGCTGCATTAGGCGGCGGCATTAATGGTGAAAGTACAAATATGGGTATTAAACAAACATATTCAGTATTTGATGAACAGATTGCTGGCGGCGGATTTATATTTTTTGACGCTACATATGCTGAAATTAATGTTTCATATATTTTAGGTTCTGCAACATCGAAAGTTACTAGTGAAGCATCTGGAATTGGAGTAACTATTGAGGATAAAGGAACCTTTAGTTCAATTAATTTTGGGTTACTCGGAAAATACCCATTTGAAATATCTGATAGTTTTTATTTGTTTCCGCTTCTTGGAATAGAATATCAATTATTTTTATCTCGTAAAAACAAAGATGAAAAAGAGTATAAAAACTTGGATGATGAAGAATCTCCAAAAGATTTTAGTGCATTGTGGTTTAAACTTGGAATTGGTGCAGATATTAACATAACAGATCAATTATATATTCGCCCTGAGATTCTCTATGGCATACGTTTAAAGAATAAATACGAAGATGACGGAAAAGAATACCTTTCCTCAAGATATCCTAATACAGAGATAGGATTGGGACATGGACCAACAGTTAAGATTGGAATTGGTTATAGATTTATGTAATAAAAAGAAACACGGCAAACGCCCGTGATTGCCGCTACGACGCGGGTCTGTACTACGAAATGCTAGGTGGGTTGTTAAAATCTAAATCTCTGCAATGAGGATAAACTATTGGAGGTTAGTAACAGTGAAAAAAATAAACTGCTCAAACATGTTTTTAATATATATTTGACAATTCTTAAAGGCAATAATGGTACTTGTTGATACGTCTATAATAATTGGATATTTTAAAGGAATTATTAGTGATCCTTATACTACTTTTGATGAACTACTGGAAAGCAATACACCATTAGGAATAGAAAAAAGAAGAGTCAAAAAACACGACCGTTACTTACAGCCAAGAATTTGAAAGGTAGCCCACCGTGATGCGCCGTGTAAAAAACTAACCATGAAGGAGCCTGTGTGCCATGTAAAAAACTAACCATGGCGATTTCTTCCGCGACGCGGAAGAGTTACAGGTACATCATGTACAGTAGAAAGCAAATGT
>BNVA01000214.1 GCA_025997755.1 Spirochaetia bacterium
AAAACGAGAACAATAACGTTTTAAAAAACTACGGCTACCACTTGGAGCATAATTTTGGACATGGTGAAAATCATGCTTGCGAGATATATTGCGTTTTAAATCTTTTAGCATTTTTGGTTCACGGACTTATGATACTTTGCGATAAAAAATTTATAAAAGCCCGCTCCTTTTTCGGAAGGCGAGATGAATTCTACAACGCTTTGCGTACATTTTTCTGGGCGTTCGAGTTTCAAAGTTGGGATGACTTTCTGATTTTCATTATTACTCATGCCAAAGGCGGCTAAAAGTAAAATTGCTGAAATATAATAAAAACCTATTGACAATATAAAAAAATATGAAATAATAAAACATTAAAAGGGGATACATATGAATAAATTATTTTTGGCTTCATTCTTTTCCGGCGTGGCAAGTTTATTTCAAGACTTTGCTCAAGAAGACATAAAAGGAAAAACGGTAACATTTATACCTACGGCGGCTATTCCAGAAAAAATTACATTTTACGTTGGATCAGATAAAAAATCTCTTCAAGAACTCGGTTTAGTAGTAGATGAATTGGAAATAACAACCTCAACCAAAGAAGAAATTAAAAATAAACTTGAAACCAATGATTATATATTTGTTTCTGGTGGAAATACGTTTTATTTATTACAGGAATTAATAAAGACCGGAACGGATAAAATAATAAAAGAACAAATAAAAAAAGGAAAAATATATATTGGGGCATCAGCTGGTTCAATGATTTTATCTCCTAATATAGAATATGTCAATGAAATGGACGACAGTGAAAAAGCGCCTGAATTAAAAAATAATTTTAAGGCATTAAACGTAATAGATTTTTACCCAATACCTCATTTTGGTAATGTTCCATTTAAAAAGGCTGGAGAAAAAATAGTTGGAAAATATAATTCAACATTAAAATTAATAAGTATTAGTAATTCACAAGTAATAACGGTAAAAGGGGATGAAATAAAAATAGAAACAAAGGAAAAGAAGAAAAAATAACAATTCATATTCTTTTGTTTTATTTTTTGCCCGCGAATGTTCGCGAAGCTTGGCTGTACGCTACTATTTTATTATTTATTCTTTTTTATACTTCTTAATCCATGGTTTATTATCCATAATGTTTCTTTTGTCGGATTATCTTTTTCCCATTCTTTTATTATTTCATTTGCCTTTTCAGGAAACTCTTTATATAAATCATTCAAATTATTTCCAACACTTTTTTGTACAAATTTTGATTTGTCGTTTTTTAAATTTGTCAATATTTTTTTATATATTTCAAATTCGTCTATTGCTATATATATTTTTTTAGACCAAGGTAAACTTATTCTTACGCCTTCGCTTGCCAGCCTTCTTACATGAACATTTTCATCTTTACTCCATTTTACCATTGTTTTTATTGTTTCTTTTGGTTTATTTGTCAATAACGGCCTTATTGCATATTCTCCTGTAAATCTTTTTGTTAATTCTTTTATAAAATTTAATGATAGTTTGTTATTTTTAATCCCATGCCTTTCCACATATCTTCCAATAGGCCATAACCACCAGCCCTCGCTAAACATTCCTGTTTCCTGTTTTAATTCAGAACCCAATATTTGTTCAAATATTTTTATATTATTTTCATAATTTTCAGGTAAACATAATTCAAAAGCATCTGCAAAAACGTCCATCCTTTCGGAAAATTCTTTATCTGATACATTTTTATCCACATATTTTATAAATACTTTTTCATTAAAATCGGGGAAAACCGTTTTAATCTTTTGAGACAATAATTTTGCACAATCCGAATTATAATAGTCTTTTACCGATAGTTTTTCACCTTCGGCACGATTTTCTATGCTGTTTACCCATCTGTATCGGTGTTCAATATGGTATTTTCCAGCCCAAACTTTGATTATAAGCGTTTCCTGTTCACTATACTTAAACT
>BNVA01000215.1 GCA_025997755.1 Spirochaetia bacterium
GGATCACCTTGTGTTTGAAATTGAAGTCTCCTGCGCAAAGGGACGCCTTAGAATAGGGAACGGCATATTTGAGGTTTGGGAAAGTGCGCCCTGCTCCTACGCCGAAAATTTCCGCTCACTTTCAAAAACCCAAAGTTCATTCGGCGGGGCAACAGGCTATTTTTCCAACATGGCGAAAGATGCCGTCCGCTGTGTCCGCGCCCTATACTCCGTCCATTCAGCCGTACCAGTTTCCGGCGCAAAAGACGCCCTAGCCGTCATAGAATACCTTGATTCGGCGCAGCGCGGCTCATTTGAAAAAAATGCAACTTTAAATTAAAGTTAAAATATTATTTAATGGTTTTTAGTTAGGGTATTATACAAAAACCGTATCAAGCGCGGCACCCATGTTACCTGTCTCTATAATGTGAACCGCATTGAATGATTTCTATACGATTTTCGTTTATACGGTAAATTATACGATTGGAGTCATCAATTCTCCGACTCCAATAACCGGAAAACTCATGTTTCAAGGGTTCCGGTTTTCCTATACCTGAAAACGGTTCTCTATCAATGTCTTTTAAAAGTCGATTTATACGTTTTAGGGTTTTTTTATCCTGCTCTTGCCAGTAAATATAATCTTCCCACGCATAATCGTCCCAAGACTTAATCATCATCTGTCTCTACTAGTTCGTGAACGGTTCCGCCGGTTTCCTCCATGCGTTTCATGGATTCTCGAAGCCGCGTTTGATTAGCATACGACCAAAAGGGATCGGCTTTCAGTTCAAAGGGTATGCCATTATAACGGACAAGTTGTTTGAAAAACATTGTTACCGCTGTTGAGATGCTTATTCCAAGATCATCAAGGATAAGTTCGGCTTGTTTTTTTAAAATATCATCGGTGCGAATATTTAAATTTGCCATAGCGTACTCCTAATTTACAATAAGCACTATATATGCAAATTTCGTAAAAAACAAGAATGCCCAATAGCCTCATTTAACGTGAGGCATTGCACGGTCTGTAGTACGTCAAAATAAAATCTAACCAATAGCCCCCGAAAGAGTGGAAGCAGAACTATCATTATCCTTTTGTTTATTGAGTTTCAAGAGTTTAACAAGAGCTTTATTTATGGAGACGTTTTTGGGTGACAGGATTTATAAGAGCAGCCCTGCGGCGAAGTTCATTTTTTCACCGTCAGAAATATAAGGAGATTCTAATAGCCGTTGGTATGGGGTTTTTGGTAGGTCATAGCTTTTTTTACCTGTCCATTAGGTAGGCGGGCATTGCGAATTATTTTTATTGAGGGGTACCAAAAATTATTCAGTGGGCAGAAGTATTTATAAACTTCTTCCAGAGCTTTTGTTTCTTCACCGGTATCGTAGCGGTGATAGCCGACAGTTTTGCGTACGATGCCGCCGTTCTTTTGTTCGACAAAACAGTTGTCATTTTTGCGATACGGACGTGAACGTGTGAATGTAACATGGTTTTCATTGCACCACATTATGAGTTCATTGTTAATGAATTCCCCGCCACAGGCAAGAATAAATACCACGGGTTTTAAACGGCAATGAGTTTTTTATCTCAGCTGTCGCTTTTACTACACGGCTGTATGCCCTGTTGCACAGTCCACGTGCTTCCGTCCATACCGAGGATACGTCGGTAAACGTTAAAGTAGAGCAAAACTTGCCCGAACTGTTGCTTCCGCAGTGACTTGCGGTATCTAACTCAAAGAAGCCCGGTTTGCGTTCATCCCGTGCAAAATACGTGCGCACAGGGATTTGATGCTTTAAAAGTTTGCCCGGTTTTGTAAGACTTTGCCTTTAATTTCAAGTTTTTTACGCCAGGTTTTTAATCCGCGGTCTATTGTTGACGCGCTGATAGTCAAAAAATTCCCAAATGTGTATAATCACGGCAAAAACATCATCTCCGTATTTCTTTTTT
>BNVA01000216.1 GCA_025997755.1 Spirochaetia bacterium
GTCGCATTTTCCGCACGTATTACGCCAAAACCTTTTCGTTGATCAGGATAGATTGTCGTTTTATTTGCGTCATCAGTAGCGGTAGCGGTAATGAGAACAGTTCCGCCGGTACCCGGTATTGCGCCAGTTTTAGCAGTACCGGCGTTACCCAAAATAGTCGCGCCTGCCCCTGTTATATTGATGGTAGAACCGGTTCCCAACCAGTCAAGACCGGCAAATGTTCCCGCCTTAAGACCGTTTAGAACCGCACCGCCCCTTAAAGTTAAAGCACCTGTCGTACCGCCTAAAGCTACGGTGCCGCCGCCTACATTACCGATTTCAACATAACCGCCGTCTACAACCACGTTCACAGAACCGGCATCAAAAGTGCTATTAACGGCATCGCTATTAACGCCAATAACGCCATTAACACCATTAACACCATTAACGCCATTAACGATAAGTTTACCGCCGTTATTGATAGTTAAACTTGCAAAAGTGCCTATAGTAGTCGGCTGAAAGAATCTTAGAGTACCGCCTTTTATAAGCGACAACTCGCCGTTTACAACAATTTGCCCCCTACCGTAAATCCCGTTAGCGCCACTTGTACCAACAGTAATGCTGGAACTACCCAAGGTTAATTGGCCGCCGCTTTCTATTGTTAGAACTTGCTGTGGGTTTGTTGCGCTAGCTCCGGCTGCAATCGTACCTACCACAGTAGTGCTAGTTCCGGCAAGAAGTACTTTTCCGCCCTCCCCTATCTTGGTAGTGCCTACCTGCCATGTACCCGCTACTACCTCAACAGATTTATTAACGGTAACAGCGCCGGTTGGAGTTGCTGTTATAACTTTACTAACACCGCCAATGCCGGATAGTAAGTTCAGTTTTGAAAAATTAATATTGGACTCGCGAATGTCAACAACACCGTTGTCGCCGGATGCCGTCGTAAGAACACTGAAAGCCGCCTTTCCGCTGTACAAATAACCGCCGGGAACGGCCAGGGTTTTAATGCCGTCCAATGTCGCGGTATCCGCTTTTAATACACCGGCTACATTAAGCGTTTCTACATTGGTGAACGAGGCCTTTGGCAAATGTGCATAACCGCCGATGGTAAGTATTGATGCCGGATCAAAGCCTGCGAATGTCGCATTTTCCGCACGTATTACGCCAAAACCTTTTCGTTGATCAGGATAGATTGTCGTTTTATTTGCGTCATCAGTAGCGGTAGCGGTAATGAGAACAGTTCCGCCGGTACCCGGTATTGCGCCAGGGAAAACAGAAGTCGGCCGACCATACTTATTTATGTATTCTCCGGGCATTGAACCCGCTACCGTAAGACTTTTAACGTTTTTAAACGTTAAAAGCTGGCCACCGTCTGAACCTGCTCCGCTGCCTGCATAAAGATAGCCGCCGGGTCCTATGCTAAGGGTGGTAAGAGCTTCATTACCGGATACATCAAGAACACCTTGTAGATTTCTAATTCTAAAATCAGTTCCGGTACCCGCATTGTAATAACCGTTTACCGTTAAGGAAGTAAGCATAGGGAACTGAGCTGCCGTTCCTCCAGTACCGCCATAGTAGTATACAGTAGACCCGTTCGCGTTGGTGATAGCGCTGCCGCCGGTGGCAGTGCTGCCGCCGAAGCCTGTATAAAGCGAGTTATTGCCGTTTACGGTAAGAGATGTAAGCTTGCGGAATTTTCCGTTGGCGATTTCGGCATGGCCGTCAATTGTAAGAGGACCTTCCAAATTATTGAAGTTCGCTTTTGGACTGTTGGCTATAAATATACCGCCTTCCTTCACTTCAAGGCTTGTAAGTTCATTAAACTGCTCTTCCTGGAAGACTTTCGTTAGCAAGGCAGCACTAGGACTTTTCGGAGTGAGGTACACGCCTGTTGCATCC
>BNVA01000217.1 GCA_025997755.1 Spirochaetia bacterium
ATAAACTATAATCTTCGGTTTTTCGTACCAAGCCCTCCTCGCTTATCCACACTTTGGTTCTACGATCCGGAAAGCAAGCGTTTTAATTCCACCAGCAGTCAGGATCGCTTTCAAAACACAAACGCCCGTAATTCGGACTTTACCCGCTCCACTCTGGCAGAGGATTACAAGATCGCGTCCGGCAAAGACGAAAAGCTGGGGCGGTTTAACTGCCGTGTACTCACGCTGGAGGCATCTTCCGGCGAAGTTACATATCCGCGTATGAAAGTGTGGATAAGCGAGGAGGGCTTGGTACGAAAAACCGAAGATTATAGTTTATCGGGACAGCTTCTGCGGACAACGGCAATTCCCGACTATCACAAGATAGGGGACCGTTTTGTTCCCAAGGCTATTCTTCTAGTTGATGCCCTGCGGGGAGCCACAATAAACGGTGATTTTGTAAATGAAAAAACTCAGATAACCATTTCAAAACCGTCTTTTGAGCGGGTAGCCGATTCTGTTTTTTCTAAAACATTTTTGGAAAAGGCGAATAGTTGAGGCGTCCCTCTCTTTTACTTATTGTTTTAGTTTTTTTTTCGTTTTTACAAAGATTGACTGCACAATCCGATAACCTCATTTCTAATGATCTTGATTCGTTATTTGACAATGAAATGACGGATGAAAACACGGCGGAGGCAGAACGCTCAGAGGATAAAGAGCAAAAAAAAACGTCTTACAATTTACTGCAAGACTTGATTATGCGCGAGGGCTTTGCAATCGACACCTCGTATTCCGTTATGGGCGGCTTTCTGCCCGGCTGGAACGAGGCTCCATGGTATTTTGATGGCGGAGACGATTGGAAGGATTATTCGTCAAATATTATCGGGGCGAAGATCAGCGCAACAATCGGACTGGATATTCAGCTTTCAAGGGTTCTGCGCGTACGTCAATCCGTAACATTCGCAATTCCTTCTCCGCCTATAACGATAAAAGAATTTTATTTTGACTATAATTTTAAGGACAAATTATATTTAAAGGCGGGAAAGTATGACATGGTTTGGGGAGTGTCTCCGAATTTTCCTTTTGCCAATCTTATAGCGCGAATTCCCGATAAAATTACAAACCCGGGCGATCCATATATAGCAAAAATTGATATACCAGTAGGTATAGGCGGTATACAAATGTTGTTACTTACACGTCCGGGGTTTATCGAGGATATTGCAAAACCGCGCCTTGAAAATTTCGGCGGCGGTATAAAATACAATATTGCCATTCCCAATTTTGATATTGATATGGGTCTTTTTTATTTTGATACAATGCCTATGCGGCAATTTTATTCAATAAAAACAACAATTTTTGATTCTGTTGAATTTTATACGGAAGGAATGTTGTCGGTAAAACACGATACTTGGGACGGTTTTAATTTTTCCTGTTCATTCGGGTTTATGGACAGCTATTTCAATAACAAACTTAGAGTAAACGCAGAATTTTACTACAATGGCGAAGGCGAGGCCGAGTCCATGCGCCGCAATAATATATTAACCGATGAAAAAGAAACATTCCGCTTGTTTAGAGGAATAAATACGGCATTGAACATTAGCTTTAAACCGGGCGGATATGCTAATCTACAGTTCTTTTTAGGCTACCTTCATTCCATTTATTTTAATTCCGTGCAGCTTGTACCGGGTATTAGTTTTGAGCCTGCGAATCATCTGCAAATTTACATTGCAGTTCCTATGACACCCGGAAACCAAAATAGCGAAACTTATTACAGGCACAATGCCGACACGGACAACCGTCCCTTTAGTTTTGTGTTTGCGGTAAAGATCAGCGGCAACTATAAATACGGTCACTACGAACAATAATCATGCATCTACTTTAAAACGG
>BNVA01000218.1 GCA_025997755.1 Spirochaetia bacterium
AGCGGCAGCTTCCGCGTCCAGCAATTCTTCGCGCAGTTCATTTATTGTATTTCCGGTTTGACACACAGGATCGTGAACTCATCTTTTATGATGAAAATACACAACAAGTATATAACTGGCTCACATCAAGTCCTACACGTTATGGTTTATACATTTCAAGCCAAAACATTTCCGTTGCAACTTTGCGCCGTGTAATGGATATTGAACTTGAATCTTTAGATGGTATACGAATGAAAGTTTTTGAGGATGTTAGAATGAAGATAGGTATCAACGCCCCTTGGGACGGCTCTTACCGGAAAGCATCGTCAATACAAAAGAAGCAGGAAAATCAAGGAAACACTATTCAGCCGTATATAGATGATGCGTATAACAGTACAATAGGAATTGTACGTTTTTCGTTAGACGGAAACTATACGGTTGAACTTAACGGTAATTTTAATGGCGGAAAATATGTTTTCTTTATGTTAGAGGGTCAGGAATTATTAGAACTATTACCGGATCAAAAAACAAGCGGACGCGAAACATACCGCGTTATACGCAATAAAGAAGCCAAGGATATTTCTCTAATCCGTATTCGTTTAACGACAAAGGGAGCGCAGGAGTTTCACGAATCAGAAATCTTATTAACAAAAGTGAGTTTACAATGAGCAATGATATATCGGCAGCGGATGCCTACGGTATTATCCGCGGGATAAAAAATGAAATTGAAAAGGCGTTTATAGGTCAGCATGAACTGGTTGATAAAGCGCTTATAACGCTTATTGCGGGAGGTCATCTTTTAGTTGAGGGCGTACCGGGTCTTGGTAAAACACTGCTTGTCCGTTCAATTGCTGCCGCGATAGGCGCCGATTGCGCCCGCGTTCAATTCACGCCCGACCTTATGCCTTCGGATATTACCGGTAATATTATGCTGGATTCTCAGGGGAAATTCATTACAAAAAAAGGACCTGTTTTTACAAATATTTTTATCGCCGATGAATTGAACCGTTCCCCCGCGAAGACGCAGGCTGCGCTTTTTGAGGCTATGCAGGAATTTCAAGTAAGTTTAGACGGCGTGAGTTATCAACTGCCGCGTCCGTTTATGGTGTTGGCAACGGAAAATCCGTTTGAACACGAAGGCACATATCCATTGCCCGATGCTCAGAAAGATCGTTTTTTGATTAAGGCACTTGTTTCATATTCTCCTGTTGATGAAGAAAGAGTTATGATAAAACAAGTACTGCAAAACGGGGGCGGCGCGGAACTTTCCGTATCTAATGTTAATAAGATTTTAAGCATTACCGAATTTGAAAACATAAAAACACTAGCGGCAAATTGTGAAATTGATGATGCTATTATCGACTATGCGGTGCGTTTAACAATGGAAACCAGACATCATCCGCTGTTACAGTGCGGAGCGGGACCAAGGGGCAGTCTCGCGCTGCTTCGCTGCGCAAGGGCAAAGGCTCTGATGGAAGAACGCAATTTTGTGATCCCTGATGATGTCAAGGCTCTTGCTGTTCCGGCACTTGCCCACAGGCTTACTCTTTCTATAGAAAGTGAGCTTGATGGTACAAATGAGGCTGCTATAGTTGAAGCTATTGTTAAACAAACTCCGGTCCCCAGGGTATGATAGGTGAATAGCTCGCGGTTTGGAATTATTTTTTTAATTCTACTCTTTTTTTTCAGCACTGCCGTTTTTGCGCAGGAAGAAGAATCCATTGAAGAAGCCGTTCAAGAAGAAACAGTGGAGGATGAAGTTGTTCAGGAAGAAGCTGTTTTGCAAGACATTGTTGCGGAACAAGATGCTGTGCCTCAAACCGGAAATACAATAAATGAACTGCGCGAAGAATTGCTGGACGCGGAAGCTGCCGCTA
>BNVA01000219.1 GCA_025997755.1 Spirochaetia bacterium
CAAACGATCCTTAATTTTATTTTTAATGGATCAAGTTCTGATTTTTGCAAACCAAACTTTTTAAGCTCTGCTAAATCACTCTGTTTAATATATGGACATTTATCAATAGTTGTGCCGCCCTGAGCAACTTTCATAGAGAATGCCATACAAGTCGGACTACCACATTCCTTGCAGTTTGTCTTTGGTGTAAATTTAAAATAATCTAATCCTTTTAAAGCCATAAACCCTCCTTGAGTTTACAATTTGAATGATTCCGAACTTTACACTGGTAGCATAAAATTCGCCTTTCATAAAAAGCTATAAATATGATTCTATTGCCAATATACCACCGCCCAAACGACTTCTAGTGTCGTAGTAAAAAAGTTTTCTCATTTTTTTAGTGATACTTCCCTTGTACCTTCTCAGTTTCTGTTTTCACCATCTTGATTAGTTCCGGCGGCGCAAGTACGGTTACCGTGTGTCCCTGTCCCAAAACCCAACGTAACACTTCGGGTATCTGGGTGGTTGTGAATTTGACGTGAACACTGCCGTCGGCGTTTTGTTTGACTTCCTGCGTGTCGTGCCACTGCCGTTCAATCGCATAAGTGCCGATTTCACTGTCAATAAGTAACTCAACGGTATAGGCAGTGCGCGACGATGCGAATACGCCCATCTGCTTATCAAAATATATGGCGGCGTTAAAATCCGCAGGAATTGTAAAATGCTGTTTTTGCAATGACGCTTTCTGTATGCGGGAAAACGAAAACATACGCGGTTCTTTTTTGTCGTGACAATAGCCAATGAAGTACCAGTTTCCGCGCTGGCATATCGCATGGTAGGGGTCTACGGTTCGTTTCATAAACGTTGGCTTCGCAAGCGGGCGGTAATCAAACGTTACTGTGCGTCTTGTTTTTAGGGCGGTAAAAACAGTCTCGAAAACTTTCGCGTCAATACTGCCCTGATGTTCCGATATTATGCTCACTTCGGAGCCTAAAAGATTTGTGTCTATTGTAACATTGTCGGGCATGGACTGAATGATTTTGTTGAACACTTTCCGTAACTTGCCTTCAAGCGGCGTGTTTTTGTATTGGTCAAGAAGACGGTCGAGTAGAGCGATAGAAAACAACTCGCCTTCCGTTAAAATTACGCTTTTGATAAAAAAGTTAGGCTCGCTGTAATAATAGCCGCACTTTTTATGGTCATACTCAATAGGCGCTTGATAGATGTCGCGCAGGTATTCAATGTCACGCTGTATTGTCCGCTCGGTAACTTCGGCTTTTTTTGCCAATACTGCTATAGTAGGAAAGTGTCCGCTGCGGATTGCGTCATCGATCATCAAAACCCGGTTTATCCGAACTTTTTCTTCAGTGTTTTTCTCTAACATCTTAATTTACATCCATTTTCATCAATTGCTGACAAGAAGTAATATTTTTAATCAAATATTCTTGTTCAGTCATAGTTTGTGAAAAATGTGCAACAAACATTTTTTCAATATTACATATCAGTGGTCGCTCCTCGTAAATTTCACATAAATTATTTTTCAGGTAACGGCATACACCGCTACCTGTATCAAATTCCGATAATGCAGGAATACCGACAATCATTCGGCAACATATACCACACTTACTACACGGAAAATACATCAAGCGATTTTTTATAACCTGTTGCGGACATCATTGGCAATTTGTTCTGATTTATCGGTTAGTTTACCGTCCTCAGACAAGATAGGTGTATCAAGCAATGCTTTTATTGCACCTGCGATAGAAGCAGAAGCCGCGACAATTTGCTTTTCTTCCGATGTGAATGTAGCATAATTTTCACCACTTTTTACAATAATAGCCTCCAATTGATGAATGAGTGGTGTGAAAACT
>BNVA01000220.1 GCA_025997755.1 Spirochaetia bacterium
GGAAATCGTTGTAAAAACCGGTAACTTCCACTATGTCGTTCATGCTGTAGCGGTATAGACCGGACGGTGTTGTAACGATGATATTGTAGCGCTCCCCCTGCTTGACTTCGTGCAGTTGGTAGATACGCGGATTTTCACTTCCGAATTCCTCCTCGCGGATAAACTCGAAAAATATTTTATGCGCAATCAGCACTGTATCTTTTGTCTTAGGATTTATAATATTGCCCGCCTTACATTCGGAGGCATAATAAGAAAATTCAAAAAAGAGCGTATCGGGCGGAAACGAATCCTTGATTTTTTGGAAGTACACATTTGTATTACCGCACATCCAAATATTCACCACCTGCAGATTAGGCCAGTAATGTTTAGGAAGCACAGTGCCGTACTTTTCACGCAGCCCGCGCAATTCCTTTGCCCGCGCAGGATTAGGCTTAATATGCGCCAGCATCGCTTTGCGGATATTGTCTGGAATGTCCACTTTTGTACTAATCGTTCCGTGTTCAATATCATCAATGTAGTCATCATAAAATTCATTAGCGTTGCTCTGCATTTCAACAAGCGTACTGGGATTCGCCGTGATAATCCAAGTCGTGTTGCGGGCAAGCCCCATCCTCATAATCGCGTAGTAACGGGCTTTGTAGTCGGCAATATGAAACACGTCCGCCGGAGCCGCATGAAGCGGCTGCATAAACTTGGGAATATCCCTCTGGGTCATACCGGAGATAGAGCCGTACAGCGTGCCGTCGGGAGCCGCTCCCTCAACAGCCTTGCCCACGATAGAAACCGTTACGCCGTCAAACACATGAGGACGGTGCTTCATTGCCGTGTAGAACCATAGTTGATTCATCTGGCTGTATATGTCCTTGTAATACTTTTCCGTGATCGGTATCCACTTGGGATCGTTGGTAGTGCCGCTGGTGGTTGCGTATATTTTCGGCTTGCCCGGAAACAGCACATTCGCTTCGCCCGATTTATGCCGCTCAATATAGGGCATTAAATCCTCGTATTCATTGATCTTGATTTCCTGTCCGTAAGCGGCAAATAATTCCCGCGCCGTTTTTGCCCGCAAGATTTCATCAAAATGATGCTCCCTGCCGAAAACCGTATCTTTCGACGTTTCCAGAATAGCCCTGAGCGTTTTTTCCTGAGCTTTTTCCGCGTTTACCGAAGCCTTGTTCAACTCCGAAAGCGCTTTCCGCCCTACTATGCCTAATCCGGCTTTAATTTTCCATAAACCCTCTGTTTTTGCGTATTCCATGCTGCCGTCCTCTTTTATAAGTAGATTTGAATGATCTATACTATAACATCTTGTACTGCCGCCCGCTTCAATTATACATTATAATTATTACATTGTCATTACTCACCGTATGCGCTGCGGCGGACAACAAGGCGCAGGAAAAGCTGCCCACCCAAACAATCACAATTATAAACAATAACGGCGATGAAGTTGAGATACTGGCGGAGCTTGCAGATTCCGAAAGTGAACGCGCAAAAGGGCTTATGTTCAGAAAAAATCTTGCCGGCGGCGAAGGTATGCTTTTTGTTTACGATAAAGATCAAATTATGTCATTCTGGATGAAAAATACTATTCTACCTCTTTCTATCGCTTTTATTACGCGGGACGGACTTATCACCGAAATCTTTGATATGAAGCCGGAGAGCATTGCCCCCGTGCGCTCAACCCGCTCCGTGCGTTATGCGTTAGAAGTGCCGCAGGGCTGGTTTGCCCGGCAAAATATCGGCGCCGGAAGCCAAGTGAAACTATCCAATGAGTGATTTCGTGTATAAATCATTCATACCGGAACGTTATGCGCAATGGGTGATAAAATTCGTTTAAAAAGATTTCT
>BNVA01000221.1 GCA_025997755.1 Spirochaetia bacterium
GCCGCCACCAGACGACATTCACCTCCACGTAAGCTCACAATAAAATTTTCAAAGCCGGTTGTCAATGTGTACTCTTGAACAGCGTATTACCATAATGTAATCTTTACCTATGCTCTTTGAGTCTGATAATATTCTGCAGAAATTAAAAAATATTGAGGGACTTAACGTTGAAAGCGGCTTGTTTCATACGGAAAACGCCATTACCTACATAAAAATTATCCGCCAGTTTGCAGCCGGCGTTGAGGTTCATGTAAACGCTATTCGGGAAAACATTGAAAAAAACGATTTTATTGATTATCACATAAAAATTCACCGGTTAAAGGGGGTTTTTGCCACTATCGGTGCGGATAGCCTTTTAGGATTTGCCTATATCTTGGAAAAGTCCTCTTCGCCTAATATGTTGAATGATGGCGGCAAGTGGCTTTGCCTTAGAGAAACAGAAGCGTTTCTAAAAAAATTAAGAGCCTTTGGTGACAATCTGCTTCAAGAAGTCTGCGATAGATACAGTCCCCCTAAGCAAGAGGCGAAAAGGGAGCTTCTAAACGAAAACCTGAATATTCTAAAAAGCGCTTGTTTAGAGGGGAATGCAAACTGTATAAACAAAATAATTGCGGAGCTTGACAGATACACCTTTGATGAAGATACAGACCGCAGGTTAGACGAAATCAAAGGCTTAACAGCGGATTTTGATTTTGATATTGCAGTAGAAATTATTGAGACATTATTGTATGCCGCAGCTTAAAGATACCATTTTAATAATTGATGACGCACCCGAAATTCTCATTCACATTAATGAAATTTTAACCGGTAACTATGAAGTGCGCCTTGCAAAATCGGTAAGCGCCGCAAGGACAATTTTAGAGACCGTAACGCCGGACCTTATTGTGCTTGATTTGAATATGCCTGTTTTAAACGGCTTTGATTTTTTAAAGTTTCTGCGAAGTAAAGCCAATCTAAAGGATATTCCCGTTATTGTTATTAGCTCGAATGCACAGTTGATGAATGTTTCGGCGGCTACAGCGCTCGGAGCAAAGGCGTATATTGTAAAACCGCTTAACGCCATAAGTCTTAGGGACAAAGTCCATAATTTGCTGTTAGAATCCAAATACGGCAAGGAATGAGCCGGTAATACTTAAACTTGAAAAAATAACCTTAAAGGGCAATAATATCTATATGGGTGCAGGGCAGCTCTTTTATGTTGTAATCCGGCTTGTTATTGGTGCGGCGGCGGCTTGTTTTGCCATCGTGCTATGGTCAAAAACAAGGGATATAGCATGGATGCTGATGGTCTTAGGGACTATTTCCTCATATATCGAGACCGTTTACTCGATTTTGGGGCTTTTGGGCATTACGGATTATATGATCACGGCAGGTTCTGTTCCAATTGCTGCAATAATTTTTTCATCGCTGCCCGAAATATTTTTTATTTCGGCATTTTGTGTTATGCTAAAGAAACGGATGAGGTAGTGCCTTAGGAGGTTTCTTTGTGAAATTACGCTATAAATTGAGCCTAATTGTTATTGTAATAATGGCATTTATAGTTTCTGCGGTATCGGTGATTATCTTGACCCAGGCCAGCGGCTTGCAGAAGGACGCCGCAGTAACAAATATGGAAAATCTAACCGGCGGTATTTCAAGGGATTTTGAAATGCGCTATCTGGTTTACCACGATGCCGCAAAAACCATGGCTCAGGTTATGAACAGCTACCGCAGTATTGAAAGCAGTCAACGTAGAATTTTCTATAATTCAATTTTATTTGACGTTCTTGAATCTAACCCCAATATGCTTCAGGTTTATACAGTTTGGAAGCCAGGTACGATCGATAACAGTAACTCAATTT
>BNVA01000222.1 GCA_025997755.1 Spirochaetia bacterium
TCATATATCGAAACCTGCAACCGAAACGCCGTGAACGGCTTTTATGCTTTATCCAGACTCTGCACTGGCAAACCCATCTCGTTGAATGAGGTTTTTCAGCAGGCTAAAATAGGCTGTGAATAGTAACCTATTTGTAGTGATTACGTACACGCACCGTGATGCGCCGTGTAAAAAACTAACCATGGCGATTCCTTCCGCGACGCGGAAGAGTTACAGGTACATCATGTACAGTAGAAAGCAAATGTTCAACAGCTTTATCCATGAGACACTTTTGAGCTACAAGAGGTATAGCTTCTTTGAAGCGCAGGGCATCCTGCTTTATCCTGATACCCTCCAGTTTTTCATCGAAAGAGCACTCAAACAACCGTTGCAGCGGTGTTTTAGCCGCATCATACTTGCGTTTCTTTTTTGCACCAACCCTTTCACAACTGATTTTATAATCCAACTCATCTTTTTCTATCACGCCTGTTTTCTCATGCTAATGGTTTTTCGGTTTTTATTGTTCATTTCACTGTTTTGGATGAAGCCGTTTTTTTCGTAAAAAGTTAGTACGCTTTCATTGTTTTCAATATCGGCATCTACGGTAAGGAAGCGGCAGGAGAAAAGCTGACGGTTGCATATACGGGCTAGGGAACGGGCGTTTATGATCATGAAGGAGCCGATGCCCTTATACTTACTTTGAGAGACTTGGGAAACGGCTAATTTGGCGATTTTCATAGCGGGGATGGTCTTGAATGGATAATTGAGGTTGTGGAGTTCCTTCTCAGATACTGATAACTTGATGGCATCGGCTATGAGGGACATATAAGCGGCGATTCCACCAGTGGTACGGTCCCATAAAAGCCAAGTAAGGGCGATATGGTCCTTTTGAGACCGGAGGGCATCCTCTGTCAGGTATTCAGTATATTCTTCAAGGGAACAAGAAAAATCCACAAGGGAATCCCCAGGGGTTAGCTGTTCCATGTGAAAATAATCGGTACCATTTTTCCGGCTGATGGGGATAAGTCTGCTCATTTTTTCAGCAGTTTCTTGAGCATTTCTTCGTCTTCTTTATTCCGTTTAAGAACGGCGGCGGAAGGTTTCTTGCGGATCTGGGCTATGGCTTCACGGATGATTTTGATGTCCTTTATCTCGGTCGGTTGGACCGGTTTGACTCTTGTTCCCATTATAGCCTCCTAATGATATACCTTAACATAAAAATAAGGTTCTGTAAATTGGTCAAGCGTCAAAATGGCGCTCCACCAGACCCTTTTAGAACCATCACGGCTTTCTCATTTCAAAATGGACCATACGGGCCATTTTGCTTTTATCCACTTTCTTCTTGGCTTGGTGGTCAATCAGATAATCCACCATAAACCGGGGTAAGTCCAGACTTATCTCTCAACCTGAGCCTACTTCGTCCCCGGTTTCCTGCCCGCTGGCTTCTTCCCAGCCGCCGCCTTCGCCGGACCAGCCTTCTTGACCGTGGCTACCGGAGCCTCCCACCTGTCCAATGAACTGGCCGGGAATACCGCTATTTGCCCCTTATGGTCATCTGAAAACCATACGGCGGTGACCAGCTTGGCCTCAATATCCACCCCCTGTACCACCATTTTGGGGCTATTTGACAGTTCGGAAGCCACAACCACATCCCCAATCAGCCGTTCTGTTGCTCTAACGCTCATAAATTCTCCTTATGTATGTGGAAAACCTTAACAAAAACAGGGTTACTATTCACAACCCCTGAGCAAAAACTGGTAATAAGTGCTATAATATCTCTTGGGGAAGGGGATGGGCACAAATTACCAGAAACTATTTTACAAAGACTATGAAGAATTATTCGAGCAGAAAA
>BNVA01000223.1 GCA_025997755.1 Spirochaetia bacterium
TTCCACATCATTTTTTTCAAGCTGCTCCTTGATGATGTTAAGTCCCGTAAACGTACATCCGTTTTTGTTCGGACTCCCATTAACCAAAATTACTTTCATTTTCCTTATCCTCCTTGTTTTGGTTTTTATACCTGTTCCATTTTATACGCTTTTAAGCTAAACTCCAAGTATGAGGATGCCGCGGGTCTTTATAGCGCTGTTGATGGTTTTGTTTGCGGGATGTCAGAGTATTGTGAAAGCAAACGGGCAATTACCTGTTCCGAAAGATACCGTTATTTTTACATTTGATGATGGTCCCAACCCCGATCATGATACAACAAGCAAACTATTGGATGTGTTGAAAAAACATGATATAAAGGCGGTTTTTTGTCTTTTAGGCGAAAATGTCGAAAAAAATCCTGAACTGGCGCGGCAAATTTATGATGCAGGACATACGGTTATAAATCACGGTTACAGCGATAAGTGGGCGGTTAATATGAGCGGTGGGGCGTTCCGGCAGAATGTGGAAAAGGGCGATGCCGCGATAACAAGTGCGCTGAGCGATCCTCAGGCGGATCGTTATTTGGATCTTTACAATAGCCGTTTTTACAGACCACAGGGCGGATACTACAAGTCTGTGCATAAAAATATTATGCGGAATGATGGTTACATTTTGGCGCAGGCTACGATGCGTCCTGCCGATGCCGTGAAAAACGCCGTCCAAAAAGATGAGGTTGTACGTTTTGTTGTAAATAAAATAAAAAAACAAAACGGCGGTATAATTCTGCTGCACGACGGGCGTGACGGACAGGCGCGGTTAGAAAGGGCATTGGCGCTTTATCCCGACGGCTGTTTTAACAGGGCGTGGATTCCCGGTGCCGTTGACGAAATCATTTTGGAATTAAAAAAAGATAACTTTACGCTTAACGGTTTTGATATACCGGCAATAATTAAAAAAACGGCGGAGTTTTAATAAAGGCTTATGAATTCACATCTGCCGCGTCTTTCCTGTTTTGAACGGTTAGAGATCACCGCAGACAAAGACAGTTTTGTAGAGATCAACGGAAATCTTACTGCGCTTAACGTTATGGATTTTCCGGACTACGAAGAAAAAATTGCGGAGCTTCAAAAAAAGTTAGGCATAAAAGATGCCGTTGTAACGGGCATTTGTTCTATCAAAGGTTATAAAACAGTTTTGTGTATTATGGACAGCCGTTTTTTGATGGGCAGCATGGGTTGTGTTGTAGGCGAAAAAATTGCCCGTGCTTTTGAGTATGGACAAAACAACAAACTGCCGGTGATTATTTTTTCTGCATCAGGCGGAGCCAGAATGCAGGAGGGAATTTTTAGTTTGATGCAGATGGCAAAGACTGCCGCCGCAGTTGGGAAATTCGGCAAGGCGGGCGGATTTTTTGTAAGTGTCTTAACCGATCCTACATCAGGCGGCGTTACGGCTTCTTTTGCAATGTTAGGCGATATAATAATTGCCGAGCCGGGTGCAATGATTGGTTTCGCGGGCAAACGTGTAATACACGATACCATGGGTTCCGAACTGCCCGAAGGATTTCAGAGTGCGGAATATATCGGAGAGCATGGTTTTATTGACATAATCTGCGAAAGAGATGAGATGCGTTCTATGCTTGCGAAAATATTGTGTCTGCATTCTAAAAATGAGTTGTCAAAAAATGTAGAATCGGATTCAGAAAAATTAAAAACACAAATCAACTATCAACCGAAACAAAAATCAACTATAACTGTGCAGGAAAAACTTCACTTGCTGCGGAGTTTAACCCGTCCCGGAATACTGGATTTTCTGCCGCTTGTTTTTGATGATTGGAT
>BNVA01000224.1 GCA_025997755.1 Spirochaetia bacterium
GCGGCTATTAACGATAAAAGTGAAAAACACTTAATTGCAAATCAGCTTTTAAAGGATACACTTTTTAGTACAGAGTCGTATATTAGTTTTCAAGTTCTCAATGAATTCTATGCCAATGCGTTAAAGAAGAAAATGTCTCACGAAACAATCCAAAAAATTATTGTTCAATATTTGAAAGAATTCAATGTAATATCGCTGGAATCAAAATTGTTAACAAAAACATTTTATATCGTTAATCGTTATCATTTTTCATATTGGGATAGTTTGATTATTGCGGCAGCATTGGAAGCCGATTGTTCTGTTTTATATTCCGAAGATATGCAAGATGGACAAATAATAGAAAACACGCTCACAATTAAAAACCCGTTTGCGGCGCAAGACAAATGAGTTGATTGTGATTATGTCAGATTATGTATATTTGAGAGGAGTAAAATTATGCAAGCAGTAAAAGCGTATTATGATGGCAGGGCATTTGTCCCTACAATGCCTGTTAGTGTTAAGACGAATAGGACGGCGATTGTCACAATTCTTGACGATGAAATCATCGAGCCTGCAGGGAAACAGTCAAAAAAAACGATGAACGGAAATGCGGACTGGATAGGCGGACATTTTAAGGTTGAATCTTTTGAGCCATTAAAACGAGATGAAATTTATGACCGATAAAGTCTTTGTTGATACTAATATCATCCTTTATGCGGAATTTGATGATGATAGTAAAAAATATAACTGTGCTAAAGCTCTATTAAAGAACTCATTTATACAATCTGGTGTATATATTAGTACTCAGGTTCTAAATGAATTTTTTGTCAATGCGTTACGCAAGGGTGCCGGAGCATCTGATATTCAATCTGTGCTTTTAAATTACAGCAACAATTTCAAACTAATCACTATTGACTTCCAGACCATTAGAGAATGTTGGCGAATTTTAAATCGTTATCATTTTTCATATTGGGATAGTTTGATTATTGCGGCAGCATTGGAAGCCGATTGTTCTATTTTATACTCCGAAGATATGCAAGACGGACAAATAATAGAAAACACGCTCACAATTAGAAACCCGTTTGTGACGCAAGATGAGGCAAGGTGATACCTGAACATTGGACGGAATGTAAATTAGGCGATGTTTGTAGTCCAAAACAGCAATAGTTATGAATAACCCCACCCCCGCCAAAACCAACGCAACCCGACTCCTCGACACCGCAAACATTGCATATTCAGTGCTAACCTACGAACAATATATTCTGTTCCTATGTATAGAAACAGAATATATTAACGATTTTCTTGTTTTGAAAAGAGGGAGCGCTGCTGCCTTGCTTTTTTAAAATAATGTGCTATGCTTATAGATAGAAAGAGGAGTTTATGCTGACGGACAACCATTTAAATTCAAAACGCTCGCAGCTAGTCGTGTTTTTGCACGATGAAATTCCAGCCCCCCCCCCCCGCAAATTGTGAAAAATATCTAAGTAAACCAACAACAGCTTACACAAAAATAATCAATTTTTTCTCGTTACTTTTTGTCTATAAACCGGTTATTAGACTTGTTCGGAAACCGATCATAGCCGCAATTCAGTCAATTTTCCCGCATAAGGAGTGTGTTTATATGGCACGGCACACCTCCATGAATAATAATTTTCTTTTCTCGAAGATCGAAGATTTTACGGTTGTGTCGTGCCTTATAAGCACATTTAATGTGTTTTTAAAAAATATCTATGGAGGACTTATGAAAAAGAAATTAGTCTATGGTTTGATAGCGTTATTTGCGCTGTCATTTGTTTTCACAGGGTGCGACAA
>BNVA01000225.1 GCA_025997755.1 Spirochaetia bacterium
TACGGGAGCATGACCCGACGTATTCGGCGAAAAAGATACGCCCTATCATTATACGCACCATGGAAGCCGCGTCCGTCCCAAGTGTTTCAACACCGGGAAGACTCATATCGCGGGAAAATCTGTTTTTCCGTCCTGACGTGAAACGGCACAAAAAACACTCAAAAGCCGCGAAAAAAGCCCGTGAACGCAAGAGAAAGCCCCATGAGCTTGCGGCATACGGACCCGGACAGATTATTGAGTTTGATATGAAACACGTGTATCTGCCGGGTCAAAAACAATACGCCTTCTGCGCCGTTGATCTGTTCAACAGGGAGGCGCTTATTCACATAGCCTCCCCGCCTTCCAGTCTGAACGCGCAAGCCGCCCTCAAAAAAATCGTGGAACGGTTCGGAACCGGCATCAGGATAGTAAATGACAACGGCAGTGGGAACATGGCAAAGGCGGAGGAATACCTGGCTTCCTTGAATATCACCCGGTACCGGGCACGTCCGCATACCCCGAAGGACAAGCCTTTTGTGGAACGGCTCATAGGCAGTCTCCAGAGAGAATGCTTGGATTATAACTACGCGCCGATGAATTGTAAGGAACTCACCGCACTCGTTGACAGATGGCTTGATAAATATCACTTCTATAGGCCTCACCAGTCTTTGGGTTTCTTGACTCCGGCGGAGTTTTCCGCCGCCATGGGCGTATCCGTTCCTCATAAGACGCGGGTGTCCTATTTGTAGTGAGTACGGACAGGATACTTGACACTTTGTTTTCCTAGTAATAACATCGAAATAGTAAATGGATTTTATGTTTACTAATTTTTTTGGAGGATAAAGGCATGAAAAAGACAGTCTTTACAGTAATGGCGTTATTTATGGCGCTTTCGGTGTTCGCGGGAGGAAAAGGGCAGTCGTCATCGGGCAATTCGCCTGATGAGATCAAAAAAGCGGGAAAAATCCGTATAGGTATTTTTTCCGATAAAAAACCTTTCGGGTATGTGGATGAAAGAGGTGTCTATCAAGGTTATGATGTGTACTTCGCTCACCGCCTTGCGAAAGACCTCTTGGGCGACGAGAACGCGATTGAGTTTGTTCCGCTTGAGCCGGCAAACCGTGTTGAGTTTCTGCAATCCGATAAGGTAGATATCGTTTTGGCGAACTTTACGGTAACACCTGCACGAGCCGAAGCGGTTGATTTTGCCCTGCCCTATATGAAGGTAGCCCTTGGTGTCGTATCGCCCGATTCTAAGTCGATTCGTTCTATCACCGATTTGGAAGGCAAGGAACTCATCATCATCAAAGGAACAACGGCAGAAACTTACTTTGCCGAAAAATACCCAAAGATCATTCTTCAAAAGTATGATCAAATTACCACTGCTTTTAACGCGCTAAAAGACGGACGCGGTGCGGCTCTTTCTCAGGACAACACCCTGCTCTTTGCATGGGCGCGTGAAAATCCCGGTTTTACCACGAGCATTGAGTCTATCGGCAGTCTTGATACCATTGCGCCGGCAGTCAAAAAGGGCAACAAGGCTCTGTTGGACTGGCTTAACGACGAAATCAAAAATAAATTGGGTGATAATTTCTTCCACGATGACTATCAAGCTACTTTACTTCCCGTCTATGGAAACACCGTAGACCCCGAATCTGTGGTTGTAGAAAACAGGCGTGATAGAAAAAGATGAGTTGGATTATAAAATCATTGTAGAAAAGAAGCGGCATACATTCACTGTCTACCGCTGTCAGTGTTGCGGAAAAGAAGTTCACGGTGAAATCCCTAACAA
>BNVA01000226.1 GCA_025997755.1 Spirochaetia bacterium
CGCCGTTTCCATGTCGATTTTTCGCAGACCCGTTTCCCAATTTCCTCAAATCGGCACAACTGTGCCTGTAATATCCACTGCCCCATGTGTTCATTTTATCAGAAAATTTCTAAAAGTAAAATTGCTGGTTGCCCTTGACCAAAGCTTGAAAATTGCGGAGAATACGAAAGTATTTTAAGACGGATTGGAACTTAACTAGGTTATACTATGCGGGTAAACCGCGAGGAAATAGGAGTTGATATGAGTTGTATTGAATTTGTTCAAGCGCGTGAGATTTTGGATTCCCGTGGAAACCCCACCATTGAAGTTGACGTTCTTTTGGATGACGGCTCTTTCGGGCGGGCGGCTGTGCCGTCAGGCGCATCAACGGGAGAACACGAGGCGGTAGAGCTTAGAGACGGCGACAAGGACCGTTACCTTGGTAAGGGCGTTCAAAAAGCCGTTGACAATGTGATTGATGAAATCGCCGATGCCATAACGGGTTTGGATGCCACCGATCAGGTTGATGTAGACCGGACGATGATAGAGATTGACGGCACGGAAAACAAGGGTAAACTCGGTGCGAACGCGATTTTGGGTGTTTCCATGGCAACGGCACGAGCGGCTGCCGAGTCGGTCGGTCTTCCGTTATACAAGTACATAGGCGGTATTCACACATCTATACTGCCTGTTCCCATGGCGAATATCATAAACGGCGGTAAACACGCCGGAAATAAGGTTGATTTTCAAGAGTTCATGGTTATGCCGATAGGCGCTCCCACTATGAGCGAGGCTGTCCGCTGGACTGCCGAAGTTTTCCACAATCTTAAAAAAATTCTTTCCGATGCCGGTAAAAATACGGCTGTAGGTGATGAGGGCGGCTTTGCTCCCGACATCGAGAATGAGGAAGCCCTGCAGTATATAGTAAAAGCGATAGAAAAAGCCGGTTACAAGGCGGACAAAGAACAATTCGCTATAGCCATGGACTGCGCCTCGTCGGAATTATTCGAGGAAGGCGGCGGAAAAGGTTATAAATTCTGGAAATCTAACCCCGGTAAGCTCTTTAGTGCCGATGAGATGGTTGAACTCTACTCAAAATGGGTAGAAAAGTACCCCATAATCTCGATAGAGGACCCGCTCGATCAAAATGACTGGGAAGGCTATGTCAAAATGACAAAGGCTTTGGGGAATAAGATTCAGATTGTAGGCGACGACTTCTTTGTTACCAACACAAAACGTCTTGCCCGCGGCATAAAAGAAGGCTCGTGTAACAGTATTCTTATCAAGGTGAATCAGATCGGCACGGTTACCGAAACTTATGAGGCTGTAGAGATGGCAAAACGCGCCGGTTATACCGCCGTTGTTTCTCACCGCTCCGGTGAAACAGCCGACACTTTCATTGCAGACCTTGTTGTAGGGCTTGAGACCGGACAGATAAAGACCGGTTCAATGAGCCGTACCGACCGCGTGGCAAAGTACAATCAGCTTATGCGTATCGAGGAAGAACTTGAAGGTACCGCCGAATATGCCGGGAAGAATGCTTTTTACAATCTAAAAAAGTAATAAAATTAAAGAGAGGAGTAGTTATGTCCGGACATAGTAAATGGGCAAAAATTAAGCGTGCAAAGGGCGCGACCGACGCAAAAAGAGGTCAGACCTTTACAAAATTGATAAAAGAAATTTCTATAGCGGCGCGTATGGGCGGGGGCGATGCCGAAGCGAACCCCCGTCTGCGTACGGCGGTA
>BNVA01000227.1 GCA_025997755.1 Spirochaetia bacterium
TATCTGACCGGTATTTATTTGAAAACTCGTAGCGGTGCCGGTGCCGCTCTATAATGTTCGTCCCGCCGTAGGCGGCAAAAATCCTGCTGCCCTCGCGTGCGAAGGTTTCCATAGCGCCCAGCCGCATAGTCCCGCCCATAAGCGTTACATCAATCTGATCTTCCAAAAGACTTACGACAGGGTGTTTGGTATCCTGATTGAATTCCGTTGAGTCGGCATCTTCCCACTTCAGGACATTGCGTCCCCAGTCGATCACCATAATTTGCATACCTAAACAGATACCAAAGTAGGGTATTTTGTGCGTACGCGCCCAACAAGCGGCTTTCACCATGCCGTTAATTCCCCTGTCGCCGAAACCGCCGGGTACCAAAATCCCGTCAACAGTATGACTCCCCCCCTCTCCAAGCAAAGTATCAACATCGCCTGCCTGTTCAAGAAGCGCCGAATCGATCTTTACAAGCTCCGTTTCCACTCCGCAGGCAAGACCGGCGTGAAAAATCGCCTCGTACACCGATTTGTAGGCATCGTGCAGCTCCATATACTTACCGACAATCCCTATACGCACCTTGCCCGAACGTCCCCGGAATTTTTCCATCATAGCCTGCCAGTCGGCAAGGTCGGCATGGCGGCTTTCTACGCCCATTTTTTTAAGCACAATCTGGTCTAGTTTCTGTTCAAAAAACACCAGTGGAATCTCATAGATCGTCGTATCAACATCGTAGGAGACAATCACAGCCTCGTCCTCAACATTGGTAAACAGGGCAATCTTGTGGCGGGTAGCTTCGTCCAGCATCACCGGAGCGCGGCAAATCAACACATCCGGCTGAATCCCCTGCTCCTGCATAGCCTTTACCGAATGCTGCGTCGGCTTAGTTTTGAGCTCTGCCCCAGCCACCTCCGGAATAAGCGTTAAGTGAACCGAAATAGCGTTCTGCCGTCCGCACTCGTGAATCATCTGTCGCGCCGCTTCAAGAAACGGAATCGACTCAATATCGCCAACAGTCCCGCCAATCTCTACAATCACAATATCCGTGTCCGCGTCCTGCCGGGCCACCGCCTGAATCCGCCCCTTAATCTCGTCCGTAATATGCGGAATAACCTGAATCGTCCGTCCCAGAAAACGCCCCGCGCGCTCCTTCTCGATCACAGCCTTGTAAATCTGCCCTGTCGTAATCGAGTTTGCCTGCGACAGCGGACTATGCGTAAACCGCGCGTAGTTGCCAAGGTCAAGGTCGGTCTCCGCACCGTCATCGGTCACATAAACCTCGCCATGCTGATAAGGACTCATCGTCCCCGCGTCCACATTGATATACGGATCGCACTTCACCATCCGTACATTAAGCCCGCGCCCTTCCAGCAGCGCCCCCAGCGATGAAGCCGCCACACCCTTACCCAGACTACTGCACACACCACCCGAAACAAAAATAAACTTATTCATGGGTTTACAGTTTAAATAATGGCTCCGCTAAAAACTAGGGTGTGCATTGGCTCATCTAAAATCGAATCCAACCGGGTGCTGATAGAGGCTGCTATTTTTTTGACAGGCTGTTATCGCCGCAGTTAAGCATATCGTGAATAATCTGTTTTATATCGGCGGTAAAATCCTCAAACGATGGCAAAGGCTCCTGCCAGATAACTTCGTTGAATGTTGATTGTGGAACCATTCCAAGAAAGTGACTGACAACCGGTATCTCAACACCGGCGTCCTTT
>BNVA01000228.1 GCA_025997755.1 Spirochaetia bacterium
AATGCCGCGATTTGCTCAGGATCGTTAAGCTGCTCAAAGCCCCGTTCTTTAATTATCGTAACAGGGTCTTTGTCTTCTGTAAGGATCAGTTCCATCGTCTGCTTTGCGTTTTTGTTTGAGATTTTTCCGTCTGCAAGCAATACTACAAGCTGGGCTAAACGCTGAGGTGTGAATTTTAATGTACCGACCGCCGCCGGATCCATATTCTGCTTGCTTAAAAGATGCTTAATTTCCGTTAAAAGCCAGTTACAGATACGGGCGGCGGCATCTTTTTTATTCAAGCCCTGCCCTACTGCGGTATTCACGGCTTTTTCGTAGTAATCCGCAAGCGCCTTTTCATCACATATAATATTTACCTGCTCATCGTTCAAATTATAATCGGCTTTCATCCTGCGCACCCGTGCCAGCGGAAGCTCTACCATCGCATCATCAACGGATTTTATGAATTCAGTATCGGGAACAAAGACCGGTAAATCCGGCTCCGGAAAATAGCGGTAATCTTTAGCGTTTTCTTTGCTGCGCATCGGCGCAGTTTCGTCGCGGTTTTCGTTCCAAAGGCGGGTTTCCTGTACAATCACCTTTCCCGCGTCAAGCGCCGCAGACTGCCTTTTAATTTCATAATTCAAACCCAAGCGTACAAAGCGTGATGAATTTAGATTTTTTATCTCGACTTTGCGTCCAAGTCCCTTGCCCGGCAGATTGATCGAAACATTTGCATCGGCGCGAAGACTGCCTTCCTCCATGTTACCATCGCAAACGCCCAAGTAACGTACGGTACGGCGCAGCTGCTGTATAAAAAGTTCAGCCTCCTCGCCTGATTCCATATCCGGCTCCGTAACAATCTCAAGCAGCGACACACCGGCACGGTTGTAATCCAAAAGAGAAACTGTCCCTGTGTGTATCATCTTTCCGGCATCTTCTTCCAAATGACACTCGTGTATCCTTACCTTTTTTCTTATAGCCTTTCCATCTGCTCCGGCGCCCTTACCCTCTATCTCGACCCAACCGTTCTGCCCCAAAGGAGAAGCAAATTGTGAAATCTGATAATTTTTAGGCATATCAGGGTAGAAGTACTGCTTACGCTCAAACCATGTTTTTTCCGAGATATTGCAGTTCAAAGCGCGGGCGACCATGCAGCCCATGCGCATAGCCTCGATATTGAGCGCCGGAAGCACGCCCGGATAGCCCATACATACCGGACAAATATTTGTGTTAGGTTCATCGCCGAATGCCGAGCGGCAATTGCAAAAAACTTTTGTCTTTGTCAACAGATGAATGTGAACTTCCAAACCTATAAAACTCTGATACATACTCACCTCCAGAAAGCCTTGTAACCGGCGGGATGCGGGAAAGGGTAAGCGGCTTCATATTCGGCGGCAATATCAAAAAGTGTTTTTTCTGCAAACGGACGTCCTAAAAGCTGCATTCCTACGGGTAACCCGCCTTCAACAGAAGCCGGAAATGACAATGCCGGTAAGCCTGCTAGATTGGCGCAGCAGGTGTACAAATCGGCGGCTTTTTGGGCAAATGCCGAAAGCCCCGTACTTTCCCTGCCGAAAGCACGGGTCGGGAAGACGGGCATTAGTATTGCGTCTACCGAACTAAGATGTGTCTGGAAATCCGTAAGTATACCAGCCCTTATGCGCTGAGCGCGCAGATAGTAACGATCTTGAAATCCCGAA
>BNVA01000229.1 GCA_025997755.1 Spirochaetia bacterium
GACAAAAAGTTTAGTATTTTACGTGATAAAGGCGACAGTACAAGCTCGTGGACTATCGAGACAAATCTTAACAAATTGGCGGAAGCGCTTACCATTCTTAATGAAAGTCCCGGAATTTATAACGAAGGATATTTTGGACAGGGCTACGGATCGCATATAAACGACACGGTGAAAGCGGCGCAAACGCAAGGCGCAGCTATTATCGCTGAAACATTCGGCTGGTCAACCGATGATAACATACAAACGGAAAGAGTCGACGGTAATTTAATTGTTAAGAAAGGCGGCAAAGCCTACAGAATGACAGGACGCAAAGACGCAGATGGAAGATATAACCTTGTTATTCAAGAATTTACAGATGGTAAATGGAAAGATTCAAATAAAGAAATTGACAGCCGTTCCACTGGCGAGAGGTTTGTAGACTTCTTTATGATTGCACCGGAACCAGATGCTTACGGAAAACAATCAACACCGTTAAAAACTTATCAAGGCAGTAGCTTAGGGGACACTAATATTAAGTGGGCTGGCGGAACTAAAAGAGCAGGACAATAAATATGAATTTATTTGACGCACAACAAATACAAAAAGATTATAAAGAGAAACAGCAAGAACGGCAGAGAAATCAAGAGCTTTATCAAACGGAGTTAAACGATCATGACTTTCGTTTACTAAACGAAACATATACAGATGAAAATGATGAAGCGGAGTACGCCGCAAACCGTTACCGTGCCGCTACGGCTATGAAATTTGCGCGTATGTACGGAATGGACACACAAACCGCTTTTGATAATGTTGATGCTTTTATTAAAACTCAATTCCCTCATGTAGATAGTCCTAAGAGCGCGTTCAAAGCCGTTGCCGATAGTTTCGTGCTTGGAACAAATCAAAAGAAACTTTCGGCTTTAGGTAATCAACTTTTTATAACAAACGATGTGGAAAAACGAAATCAAATATGGAAAGAAATACAACAAATAAAAACTGAGAATTTTAACCTGAAAGACGGTATTCAAAGAAATTGGTTTTTAGAAGGATTAAAAGGTTTCGGTGAATCGTGGGCATTTACGGCAAGCAGTGCGGGAGCTTTTGCGCTTGGAAGCCTTGGCACTCCTGCGTTAGGCGTTGTTTCTGCGGCTGCTGTTTCATCCGCCGACATGGCGGGAATTGAATACGTGAACCTTCTTGACGAAGGTGTAGATGATTTTACTGCGCGCCGCATAGCGCTCACATCAGGCGCAATTCAAGGTATCTTAGAAGCTACGTTAGGCGACATTCCCGCGTTAGGCGGCAGAATGGGAATAGGTCAAAAAATATTCCGTAAACTTCATTATGCCGGTGCTTTCGGAGCTGCCGCCCGTGTGTTAGGCGGACGCGCAATAGACAGCGTTATGGAAGGTGTTGAGGAAGGCGGTCAGGAAATTGTAAGCCAAACTTACACGGATTTTGCAAAAGGTTTAACCGAAAAAAAATATGCTAATCGAAATATTAATACTGATGCCGCAGACAGAGTATCGCGCGACCTTGCACAAGCATCATTTAAAGAATGGTTAGATGAAGTTAATAAAGACCCGATGGGAAACCGGCTTCCGTTACCGCGTCAAACAAGAGCGGAAAATGTGAAAGAAGTTTTTGAAAGTTTTCGTGTGGGTTTCCTTACATCTTTAATTACA
>BNVA01000230.1 GCA_025997755.1 Spirochaetia bacterium
GAAGCGTGGGGTAATATCGCCACTGCTAATATCCTTATTACAAATAGGCTAGGCTATGTATGCGGCTTTATTGGTGCAGATTATGATATTTCAATAATCAATGCGTTAAAAAGCAAAGAGTTTTATTTCCATAGTTTTTAAATCCTGCGATCCTTCCGGCACAATCTTATGTATTGAAAGATGAATTGCACCGGCTTCATCTTTGTTTGCGGCAATACGATCAGCGGGTGATTCGATGCCGTGATATATAGCGTTACGCGCAATTTGAATAAGGATGCCTTTAAGTTCCATCCGTGTGTCGGGTGTAAGATCATTCACATCAAGTTCGTCCGCAAAAAACACAACACGCTTTTTAAGATCAGATGCAAGTTTATCACAGGTTTTTTGAATTGCGGCTGCTAAAAGGTCTGATGGTTTTACTTCCGTATTTTTTTTGTCATTACGATAGCTCAATAAGGTTTTCATTGTCGTGATCAATTTATTTTTTTCGGCAATAAGTTTTTCAACTTCGGCAGACAGTCCGGTCAATGTTGTAGGAAGAACGGTTTTGTCTTGCAATGATTTGATAAGACTTTCTGTCTCTTGCAGTTTTTCGCCGAAAGATTCTAATCCCGCAGTAATCACATAAAACTTTAATGTTTGTATCAACTGAAGGATGGCTTTGAGTGCCTGTACTGCATCAAGCTGATTATTTTTTGTTTTCTGCAAAATCCGATTTATTTCTTCCAAATTTTTACCGGCGCTTGCGATAATATTATTACACACAACAGGGTCAATACGAAACACCTCAAACAGCATACGCATTTCCTGTTGTTTTTGCTTCTGAACTTCGGCAATGCGTTTTTTTAATTTTGCTTCGATGCTGACATCTTCTATTACGGCAAGAATGTAAACCTCAGTGAGCGTTGTGCCATCTTCGTTGTCGATGGTGCTTTGCAGTCTTGCAAACGTAGACCGTAATGTTTTTGGCGGGCTATTTTCTATTTTATACACAAATTCTGCAATAGGATTTATCTTATCAAGAATATCTTCATTAAGGTTACACGATATAATCATTTCAAAATAATTAATAAGCGATTCACGCTCTTTATCGGTTAATGAATCTTTCACAATATCAATAAAATTTTTTCCTGCGAGCGGGATTCTATCGCCTGTACAGCCGGGCGGCGGAGGGGACAGTATGTGTTCAAGCTCACGGAAATAATATTCCTGAATTATGCGGCGTTTATCCATAATAAAAGCGCCAACACGCAAGTGATCTTTTACTGCGGCAAGTTTGTTACGTTCATTCATTAAATACTGCATCATCTGCCTAAGATTATTACGCGCCCGGATCATCGCCTTCTGCATATCGCCAATTTCACTTTTACTGTTTTTGGAAATTATTCGATCAAAGCGCAGATGGGTCATATCATCGGCAAGCAGCTTCATCTCGCGTAAAGGATTTATCACCGTAATGCGCAAATTATAAGAAAGCAGCAAGCCGACAAACAGAGAAAGAAAAAGCGCGGCAACAATAGAATAAAACTCTTTGCTTTTTAACGCATTGATTATTGAAATATCATAATCTGCACCAATAAAGCCGCATACATAGCCTAGCCTATTTGTAATAAGGATATTAGCAGTGGCGATATTACCCCACGCTTC
>BNVA01000231.1 GCA_025997755.1 Spirochaetia bacterium
CGCGCGAGAAAGTTGCGGCTGTTTTAATTACTGCATTGTGTATTGTTTTATCTCTTGCAGGCTTCTTCTTGATACAGTATATAAATCCTGAAAAACAAAATGAAAACAGCCGTGCAGCCGTATCAAATGAAAATAACGGCAATACACAAATAAATACCCCAAAAACTACCGGAACAGGAGTTGAGAAAACTGTTGAAAAGAAAATCGAAAAGAAGGTTGAAAAAAAAGAAGCGCTGCCCGCAGTAACGCCGCCTGTAAAAAAGACTGAACAAAAAACCGTTGTTAAAGACAAAAATGTAAAACCGGCTGCTTCTATCGAAGAACGTCCGCCGCAAAAGCATAAGGGGGCTATAATCTTTATGTTAGACGATGCCGGAAACAACCTAAAAGAATTAGAACCTTTTTTAAAATTTCCAGGTCCTCTTACCATTGCCGTTTTACCCGGACTTGTACATTCAAAAGAAGCCGCCAAACGCATACGGGAAGCGGGTAAAACAGTCTTTCTGCATCAACCTATGGAGGCAATAGGCGGACGCGACCCGGGACCCGGCGCTATATATTCCGGTATGAGTAAAAATGAAATTTTAGAAGTGTTGGAAAAAAACGTACGCGAAATTGCGCCTATATACGGCATGAACAATCATCAAGGGTCTGCAATAACGCAGGACAGAGAAATAATGGATACAGTGTTAGAGTTTTGCGCTGAACGTAATCTGCTTTTTATAGATTCAAGAACAACTTCCGATACTGTTGCGCCTGTTATTGCAGAGCAAATGAATTTAAAAATCGGAGAGAGGTCTGTTTTTTTAGATAACGAACAAAATAAAATTGCTATGAACACTTCCTTACAAAATGGTTTAGATGTACTTTTAAAAAAGGATTCTGTTATTATGATTGGTCATACATGGTCGCCTGAACTCTCCGCCGTTTTAATAGAGTCTTACTCAAAATTAAAAAACGAAGGATATACTTTTTTAAGCGCAAAGGATATTACAAAATAAAATGATAAAACAAAAATATAAAATACTTGGAATAGAAACATCGTGCGATGAATGCGCTGCGGCTGTAGTAGAGGACGGTAAAATAATATTGTCAAATATTGTGGCTACACAGATCCCTTTTCATAAACAGTTCAATGGTGTAGTGCCGGAAATAGCAAGCCGAAAGCATACGGAATGGATATACAGTGTTGTACAGGAAGCCTTAGATAAAGCGGGACTTACTCCTTCCGATATTGACGGAGTGGGAGTTACATCTCAGCCCGGACTTTTAGGTTCTCTGCTGGTTGGTTTAACATTTGCAAAATCATTTGCTTGGGCAAAAAGAATTCCGTTCATTGCCTGCGATCATATACTTGCCCATCTCTACGCATGCCGTCTAACGGAGTCTCTCCCGCCTTCATACCCTTTCTTGGGACTTTTAGTTTCGGGAGGACATACGATTATCTGCCGTGTTGATGATTTTGACAAAATAATTATTTTGGGTACTACGATTGATGATGCCGCAGGGGAGGCGTTTGATACGGCTGCACGGCTGTTTTCATTTTGTTTTTCAGGATTTATATACTGTATCAAGAAGAAGCCTGCAAGAGATAAAACAATACACAATGCAGTAATTAAAACAGCCGCAACTTTCTCGCGCG
>BNVA01000232.1 GCA_025997755.1 Spirochaetia bacterium
CTTTCCAAGGGCATAGAAAAAGGCAGTGCCGAGCGCGAGCAGTTACGGCTTGAAAATCAAAAAAAGGAACAGGAGAACGAACGGCTTAGGGAAGAAATCGCCCGATTGCGATCGTAAATAATTTAACCACGGTCTTATGCGTTTATCGTAACTACTCAGCTAATTCGCTTGATTTTTTTGCGATTATATCCTACAATTCTTATGGGTTTAAGATGAGAATATCAACAAAAGGACGTTATTCACTAGAAGCTATGCTCTATATTGCCTTGCTTCCTGGCGATATTTATTCTAGTACGCGCGAAATTGCCGAAAAAACAGGAATATCCGAAGGCTACCTTGAACAGCTTTTTATTCCGCTTAGACGGGCGGGTTTTTTATGCGGTATACGGGGACCCCAAGGGGGCTACCTCCTGGGTAAGCCCGCAAAGGAAATAAAAGTAGGCTCGATAGTCCGTTCCGTTGAAGGGCCGTTGCAGCCCACGCCTTGCGTTCAGCCCAACATCTGCCCTAAGCAGGAATTCTGTACAAGCCGCTTTACGTGGAGCAGACTTTACATTGGAATAAACGAATGTCTGGACACGATCAGTTTACAAAACCTAGTTGACGACTTTCGCTCACGGCATGAGCCGGAGTACTCAATATGAAAATATCAACTAGAGGCCGTTACGGCATACGTCTTTTGATAGACCTTGCCGAGCAAAACGATTCAAATTGCGTTACGCTGTCAAGCATTGCCGAGCGTCAAAATATATCCGTCCGGTACCTTGAACAGGTAGCGATAATCCTGCGCCGTGCGGGATTTATACGCTCAGTAAAGGGCGCTTCCGGCGGTTATACACTAGCCCGGGACAGCTCCGACATAATCGTAGGCGATGTCCTGCGTGTGCTGGAAGGCGATATGCTTATAGTTGATCCGCCAATAAAAGGCACGACGGAAACACTCCTTACATCCTGTATCAGACGTGTGGTTTTCGAGCCGCTGAACCGCCGCATAGCGGAAATAATAGACAGTGAAAACCTAGCAGCCCTTGTCGGCACACAAGATACCGAAGAAGCCTATATGTATTTTATTTAAAACTACCTGTTCCGGCGCTCGTCCGCAGACTTGCACCCTATACACATTAGGGCGTAAGGAATAGCCTCAAGCCTGTCCTGCGGAATCTTTTTGCCGCACTTAATACATAGTCCGTACCTGCCTTGTTTTATCCTTGTTATAGCCGAATCTATCAATTTAAGCCGTTTAAGGTCATTTGAGCCTATTGCTTCCAGCATTTGTCTGTCCATATCGTCGGAGGCACTATCCGCCAAATCTTTTGGATCCATGTCCTCAACAATCTGTTTAAAATCCTTGTTGCTTTCGATCAGGTTGTTTATGATCTCTTCTTTTTGCTTAACAAGGGATTTTTCAATCTTTTTAAGGAATTCTTTTTCCACAAGTACGCTCCGTAATATAAAGTGGGTGGAGTGTAACATGTATTTTCAACAATAGCAAGCAAAATTTTTACATCTGTCAACAACCAATAGAAATGTCCCCCTTTTCCGTTCAATAGAAATGTCCTCTTTTGTCTTTGTAGACTCAAGCGGCTATGCCCTCCTTTTTTTTCTGTGTGATCTCCTTAACAAGGAGTGTTTTGC
>BNVA01000233.1 GCA_025997755.1 Spirochaetia bacterium
GCGTTCTTTATCACGGCAGGCTGCCGTAAAAATACTAAAACTTGCCATTACTTCACGGTACTTGTTGTCCATAAGTACTATAGCCGATTTATCGTTTTCCGTTAAGAAACCGTCAAGGTCTTCCGCTTTTAAAATAACTTTATTCATAGAGAGATTCCTTGTTAAGTGTCTATAACGATTTTTCCGCCGGATACCCGTGCCGTAAAGACAGTTCCTTTTTTAGGATTAAATTCTAACACAAACGATGCAATTTTATCTTCGATTTCCTTTTGCAAGTTTCTGCGCAATGTTCTGGCGCCGTATTTTGGATCAAAACTTTTTGAAAGAATCAATTTTCGCGCCTCAGATGTAAGTTTTAAACTCCAGCCGTGTTCGGCAGCAATACGCGCTTTAAATTCGGCAAGCTGCATATCAAGAATGTCTTCTATATTGCTTTCGTCTAACGGATGAAATACAACAATATCATCTAAGCGGTTAAGAAATTCAGGGTTAAAAATACGTTTTGCTTCTTTGGTCGCCGCTTCTTCTATCATTTTAAAGTCAGGCATTTTATTGTTTACCGCAAAACCCAAGCGGTTATCCCGGGAAATTTCGGCGGAACCTGCGTTGCTTGTCATTATGATGATCGTGTTACGGAAGTTTACCGTATGACCAAGATTGTCTTTCAGTTCGCCTTCTTCTAAAATAGGTAACAGTAAATTAAAAACATCATGGTGGGCTTTTTCAATTTCATCAAATAAAATTACGGTATACGGATTCCGCCTGATTTTTTCTGTAAGAACACCGCCCTCGTCATAGCCTACATAGCCGGGCGGCGATCCGGTAAGTCTTGACGCATTATGCCGTTCCATAAAATCCGACATATCTATTCTGAATAAGGCATCTTCCATTCCAAAAAGATATTCCGCTATACGCCGTGCAAGCAGTGTTTTACCAACGCCTGTGGGACCCAAAAAGAGGAATGACCCCAACGGACGTTTATCGGATGAAACGCCTGCCTTGCTACGGCGGACTACCGCACAGATACGTTTAACGGCTTCGTCTTGTCCGGATATTCCTGCGTGTACGATCTCCTCCATACCAAGCAGTTGTTTTGATTCTGCATCTTCCAGACGGGATACAGGTATACCTGTCATTTCGGCAACTACGGTGCGTATATCGTTTTCACTAACTACATTGTACCCGATACCGGCTTCCTGTTCCCAATCACGGCGCGCGGAATCTAATGCAAGCCTCAATTCATGCGCCCTATCCCTTAAATCTTCTGCCTTATCAAATTGAGATGTCGAAATCATCATTTTCTTTTCGGAATCAAGGGTTAGTATGTGTTCTTCTATCTGCGCCACTTCCGCAGGGCAATGCGCGTCTAATTTTTTCATTGCGCCGGCTTCATCAAGTACATCTATAGCCTTATCCGGTAAAGCCCTGCCGGTAATATAGCGTCCGGCAAGACGCGCCGCCGCGTGAATAGCTTTTTGAGTGTACGAAATATGATGGAATTCCTCATAACGCGGCTTTAGTCCTGTTAAAATCGACTCTGTTGTTAAAATATCAGGCTCTGTAACCAGTATCATCTGGAAGCGCCGTTCTAAAGCGCCGTCTTTTTCAAAATATTTTCGGTATTCGGCAA
>BNVA01000234.1 GCA_025997755.1 Spirochaetia bacterium
AGCGGGGAGGCAGGGGTTGTTCCGCTGTTATAAGATCGATAACTTCCCGCAGTTTAGCCATGTCTTTGCCGCGGCGCTGCATTGTTTGGGCGTCTTTCTTTAATTGGCCAGATTTGACAGGAGCAAGCATGATTTACAAATCCAGGTCTTCCCAGAATTCATCAACGGACTTATAGCGTTTTACAGGGATTTCCCCCCGCAACATGGCGTCCCCCTCTTCCATGGCCGCAATGGTAACGGCGTTGGGCGTGTGGTCCAGGGGACATTCGCTATCAATGCCTATGTCCAAGCCGTCCGGCACAGGTGGGCAGGAATCCGGGGTAAAGGTGAGTATCGTCCTGCCCGCCGGTACTTCGCGGGGAACCTCAATAGTCAGCCGGTGGTTGGCGGGAATGTCTACGGTTTGTTCTACGGTCATATCCTAACCTCTAGGTCCAAATTATAGTATGAAAGGGGTAAAGTGTGAAGTGGAATACAATGAGCAAATAGCAAGGAACAAATGAATGAAAGGTGAAAGACACAATATGGTGGAGACGGCGAAGTGAAACAACAGCGGAATTATTTCCAGCTTCTCCTCGTATTCGGCGCATTCTTACTTATGGTGCTGGCAAGTTATCTCTTTATCAGAAATATCTTGTGGAACCTGCTGCGTGAAAACGCCATGCATGAACTTTCCGCCGTGGAGGGGCGGATAGGAGAGGCTTTCGCGGAGGCCGACGCACTGCTGCTCAATAACTACTACGCGGTCGCCGACATGATTAAAGCCGGTGCAAGTCAGGAAGATCTGCTCGTATACCTCCGCAACACATCCGTCAGGATGATTCGCCGTGAAGAGGAAGCCGGGCGGGCAAGGGCATTGCACATTTACGGAATCTACGGTTATATCCGGGGGGAATTCATAGACGGCATAGGACTTAATCCCACCGGCGATTTTATCCCCCAGCGGCGGCCATGGTATCAGACGGCGGTACGGAACCCGGGAAAAACGGCCTACACAACGCCCTATGCGGACGCCCTTACCGGGGACAGTATTATTTCCGCAGTGCGGAACATCGAAAATGGAGAAGGCGGCATAGACGGAATCCTTGCGCTGGACATCAATATTTCCCGCCTTAATGCGTTTGTCGAGAAAATAAGCCTTTCACCGGGCGGTTACGGAATCCTCTTGAACCAGAATATGCAGGTAGTCGCCCACCCTCGTCAGGATATGCTGGGATGGACGCTGGAAGAACTGGGAGAAGATTATATAGAGCTGTCCAAACTGCTTAGGACAGGGAAAAACGTGTCGGCACGGCAGATCAGCGACTCAGGCGGTAAAGCCCTTGTGTTTTTTACCCCGCTGTCCAACGACTGGTATGTGGGGTTGGTAGCTCCCCGCTTTAGTTTTTACAGGGACATCTATGTTACCGTGGCTATACTTTCCGTACTGGGGCTGGTTCTGGCATTTGTCCTGGCGCTGGTACTGCTGCGCATAGATGCGGAACGTCTTCGAGCCTATGAGAAAAATCATGCCAAGTCCTCGTTCCTTGCCCGGATGAGCCATGAAATTCGCACCCCCATGAACGCCATTATCGGTATGGGAGAACTGGCTTTACGGGCAGACCCCCCGCCCAT
>BNVA01000235.1 GCA_025997755.1 Spirochaetia bacterium
CAATATTGTAGGAAGGGGGGCTTGTTTCCCTACAGGCTAAAGGCATATAGCCGCATTCATCGCCGCCCCCCTTACGCTCCAAACCCGCTTTGCGTGTTTTCCGCTATCCCCCATTTCAAGTCCGCCTATGCTAAATACTGTTTGGCAATGCTTTCTAAAGTTTTGTTAAAAGACACGGATATGTTTTTGACAAGACGCGACATAGAATCCTTAACATCATCGCCGGTCAATTCCGGCTTAAAGAGCTCGTAAACGTTTATTTCAAGCACATTTGCAAGTTTTACCAGCGTTAAAGATGATACCCAGCTCTTACCAGTCTCTATATCCGCCACTTCCTCCTCCGCAGCCTGAAAGTAATAACCCGAATGTTAGTACCATGCCAAACATTCCAGCCAAAAACGCATTTCGTTTTTTCATAAAATCTCCTTTTTTTGTTTACATCAACAGTTTACCCAACTAATACTAGTATATATGATATGATAATATCCATTTGGTTTTTATGTCAAGCAATGAACAAAATTACCTTACTTCTGCGGCAAGACAATGGACGAAAATGAATTAAGAAAGATTTTGAGCGCTAATATTAAGCACTATCGCGGGCTGCGTGATTGGTCACAAGTTAAATTGGCGGAAAAACTTGATATTTCCACAAATTTTCTGGCGGATATAGAGACTGGTAAGAGCTGGGTATCATCTTTAACGCTGGTAAAACTTGCAATAGTCCATTTTTTATATCCTCCTTAAATTACACAGCGGTTAGTGTAGTGCGAAATGAGGGTGGGTGATAAGGGCGTGTGCACGATAAACGCATAGGAGTCAAAATCTGTATTAGATGTAAAATATTTTAATAAAAACCACGGAGGACACAAAGAACACAGAGAAAAGAAATGAAAATTCAATTTATTCTCTGTGTTCTCCGTGTACTCTTTAGGGATGCCCTAGTGTAAAATTAATAACTATTAAGCTATAAATTGCTTGTAATGTGTTTGGCTGAATAATTACAAAAATTAATAGCCGTGCCAACTTACTCCACCATTGCCGCCATTTTGTGCGTGATAGGTTATCCTGATTTCGCTAACACCATATGACATAATACCGACTTCTTCAAGTGCAACACCTTGCGGATAGTTTGCCATTGATCCCACTCCTCCTTGATCCGGATTTCTCTTAAAATAAGCTGTTGCTTTTGAAACTGCCTGCTCATATGTATCTGAAAGATAATACGTTGTAAAAGTAGTACTGTATGGGTCTCCGTTGGTTAGTGTCCCGTTATAAACACCATCAGTTTTATGGGTGTATGTACAGCCATAAATAATTTTAGTACCGTCATCGCCGCCGCCGCCGCTTGTTGCTTCCGTTAGGCTTGTGACCGTTATATCATCGCCGCTTTCTTGTTTTATTGTTAAATTTGTAAGTCCGCCTGATGATATTGTCGCGCTAAATGTCTTACCTGAACTTGATGTAAAGGTAAGTGTTACGCTTGTGACGTTAGCTGTCCCCGAGCTTTTAGTAACGCCGGCTATCTTTATGGTATAGCTGTATGTTGTGCCTGAAACTACCGAACGCTCCGCAGGTATGTAAACATAGTCAACATAGTCGATAGCGGCAATACC
>BNVA01000236.1 GCA_025997755.1 Spirochaetia bacterium
TTCACCCGTTTAAGTACCTTTCGTTCAAAAGCTATAAACCCCTACCCGGTGTTGTGCTGGCAAAATAGCTTTCCCGCCCTAGCAAATTATTCTTATTTCTGCTATGTTTATGGTGAGAGAGGAACATAATGAAATGGGAAAAGAAAGATGCGCCTTCAGAGCTTGTTAAAGAAATTTCAAAAAAATACAACTGCGATTTATTGACGGCTTCCATATTTGTACGCAGAGGAATAACATCAGGCGAAGACATACTATACTACCTTGAAGATGAAAAACGTTTTTTACGTTGTCCTTTTGAGCTTAACGGAATAGAAGATGCGGTAGAACGTATACTGGCGGCAAAAGAAGAAGGTGAAAAAGTCTTAGTCTACGGCGACCGCGATGCCGACGGAATTACAAGCACCGCAATAATCGTAACGCTTTTACAAGGTTTAGGGATGGATGTTTCATGGCGTGTACCGCAGGGCGACGATCCATACGGTCTTACAAAAGATGCGGTAGAAAAATTTGCGGAAGATTCAGGAACATTGATAATAACCGTTGACTGCGGAATTTCAAATCACAACGAAATTGATCGTGCGAATGAATTAAACATCGATGTTATAGTTACGGATCATCACAGACCGCAGGCGGAGCTGCCTAACGCATACACAATAATCGATCCGAAAATAAAAGCGGATGATGAATTTGTTTATGCCTGCCCCGACCTTGCAGGCTGCGGTGTTGCATACAAACTTGCGCAGGCTGTACGTTTTGCATTAAAGAGTAATTACTACGGGCAGACAATATGCCTTTTGAATACACAACCGGCGAATGACGGCGCATGGATCGTTGAGGCATTAAAGATACGAAACCTTGTTATTGTAGATAGAATTAACGAAGTTGTTGTACCCGGTGTAATAGGAATAACAGATACACGTTTACCGGCGTTTTTTTCAGGCGTTGCTATTTTTACATGGGATGCGCCTCTGCAAAAAAAAACTCTTTCAAAAATTTTCGGCAGCGGAGTTGAATTTAATTTTGCAGACCTGCGCGATGAGATTTCTGCGGTAATTCCTCAGGCAAGAGACAACAGCCTTTTCAGATTAAAAGAAATTTCACGTGCGGGACGTTATGTATCTTCAACATTTGGTGAGTTGGATGTTTTCTTTAATTTGTTTGTGTCGTATGTCGAAAAAAAAGAAGGCTTGCTTTCCGATGCAGACAACTTTGATCTGCAGCTTGCCGCAGTTGGTACCATTGCAGACCTTATGCCTCTTGAAAAAGAAAACCGAATTATTGTACGTTCCGGTCTTTTTTCAATTATGAATAATGCGCGTTATGGATTAAACGATCTGCTTTTTAAAACGGAACTTGCCGGAAGGACGTTTAACGCCATGGATATTTCGTGGAAACTATGTCCCGTAATCAATTCGGCGGGACGCATGGGTATGGCGCATATCGCGGCGCAGCTTATGCTGGAACCCGATCCGAATAAACGCGAAAAACTTGCCTGTGAAATTATCAAAATGAATGAAGACCGGAAGGCGTTAGGCGAAATAACATGGAGTATAGCGGAACCTATTGCCGAAAAAAATATGCAGACATTTACAAACCTTGCTTTT
>BNVA01000237.1 GCA_025997755.1 Spirochaetia bacterium
TAAGATAATACGTTCCGCGACACCTACACTGATCGGCGCTTTGTACGGACGCGCCGATATTAGGGCATCGTATACATCGGCTAGAGCCATTATACGCCCCTGCAAAGGTATGTCTTTACCCTTTAATCCGCGCGGATAACCGGTACCGTCCCATTTTTCATGGTGGGTGCCCGCAAATATTTTTGCATGATTTAAAAAATTGTTTTCTTTTGTTTGTTTTTCAATTTCTTTTATTGCCGCTACACCCAAGATCGTGTGTTTTTTCATCAATTCGAATTCTTCTTTTGAAAAACGGCTGGGCTTATTCAACAGTATATCGCTTATGGCTATTTTACCTACATCGTGAAGCTGTGCGGAGGGTATTACAAGGTTCATATCCCACTGTGAAATCTCGTCCCAGTAGACTTTTTTTTCTATCATTTTGTCTATTAGCACTTTTAAATATTTTTGCGTTCTCTCTATATGCCCCGAATTTGCATCGTCACGGAATTCGACAAGCTCCGCTACGGTTCTAAGTATTGCGTTTTGCAGTTCGGAAACCTGCGCAGTCTTTTCTTTTACCTTTATTTCCAGTGTTTGATTCATGTTAAGCAGCTGCTTTTTTTGATTCACCAGCATTAGATGATTTTCTATGCGTTTTAAAAGCAAAGGCGGGGAAAACGGCTTTGTTATATAATCGCTGGCACCCAGACTTAAACCGTAAAGCTCATTTTCCGGCTCGTCTTTTGCCGTGATAAAAAACACCGGTATATTGGCGGTAACCTTATTGCCTTTTAATTTTTTTATGGTTTCGTAGCCGTCCATATCCGGCATTTCTATATCAAGCAGAATAAGATCCGGAGTAACCTTATTGAGCAATTCAAAGAGCATAGCTGCGGAATCAAGGGGAAAGCAATTATAGTAATTCTTTAAGATATTCTTTCCCATTTTAAGATTGGTTATGTTGTCGTCTACCAGCATAATGACCGGTTTTTCATCTGCCATAGTTTCCCCTGTCTGCATTTTATTCTTTTTTTGCCGCTTTTGTCTATGCGCCGCATCAGCAATAGAATTGCCGGTACCCCCCATAAAAAAGTACTTGACAATTTTTATTTTAAGGTTGAATATATGTTCAACTGAACAATAGGAGGTTTAAGATGAAAGCCGTTGAAGCCGAGTTTGATTTGTGCGATTGCACTGTTATTCACGAAGAAGTTGTGTCGAAGGTCAGGGCGCTGCTACCGGAGGAGGAAACCCTCTTTGACCTTGCAGACCTATTTAAAATGTTTGCGGATTCTACCCGTGTAAAAATAATTTCTTCCCTATTAAATGCGGAGCTTTGCGTCTGCGATATAGCGGTACTTCTTGGAATGACAAAATCCGCCATCTCACACCAGCTTAGACTGCTTCGCCAGACTAAACTCGTTAAATGCAGGCGTGATGGGAAAATTGTATACTACTCGCTTGACGATGATCACGTAGCGGGTATTTTGGCTCAGGGGCTTGAACACGTTACCGAATAAAATTGTCTTGGATTAGACAAAATAAATATATGCAGGGGGATAACTATGAAAACGGTATTTAATTCTGATGCGGTAAAACAAGAAACAGGTTGTTGC
>BNVA01000238.1 GCA_025997755.1 Spirochaetia bacterium
AAAAACAAAACCGGCTTTGCAAAATTACCTTTGGCCTCATCTTTTTTGGGGTGGTCCCGTTTGGCGCACCCGGCCTTAGAGTCCGATAAACTCCACCCCCCCCCCCCCCCGCGTATTCTAGAGAAATATCAGCCTTTAACGGTTTCAATATTAAGACAGCTTGAAAACTCACTAAGACAAAACGGTAAAACGCTTAAAGACGTCCAATTTTTTTTATCTTCCGATGTTACGCTGCTTCATAATGAAAATAACTTAAAAATGGATGTTGATCACCGTGGTACCATAACAAATAATAAAATTCGCTCGGTAACGGGAATTAGATTTCCAAAAGACGTTCCCGGAGTATGGTATCCGCGCAGTAGAAATAATTATATTGTTGACACAAATAATGATGATAATATTGTAATAAGCATTTCATTTGAAAATCCGCCTGATTCTGGTAAGATTTTGCATTTTACTCCGAGGAAGGATAACATATCCAATAAAGACGATGATTTTTTTTATTTGCTGCCCACGGGGGATAAGAAAAGTTCCTCTGCAGTATTAAGCAATGAGCAAGGGTATATTCATTTAATGAATGTTGTTTATGGCAACAAACCATATTATACGGAAATACACGATGATAATATTCCATATCTTCAGGTGCAGCTTGTAGAAAAAAGAGAAGATCGTTCTCCGCAAATAAAAGATGTTGGCGGCGTACGTGTTGCGCAATATCCATCTAATAATGAAAGTATCCCGTCTCAAATCCCCGGAAAGAAGCAATGACCATGAAGAAATATAATGCGATACTGCTGTTTATTTTTATTATAACATTGAACAGCTACGGACAAAGCGATGATGATTTTGTAGTTATAGATACATCTGAGGATACTATAAGTGTTTCATATTACAAGGGAAACTTAGACAAAGTTGTTATACCCAGAGTGGTAGATGACAAACTGGTAACAGAAATCGAAGGTGGAATATTCAACGGTGCATTCACCGATAAGCGGATAACCGATGTGGTAATACCGCCTTTTGTAAAAAAGATCGGCATGAATGCGTTTAAGGGTAACAATTTAAAAAAAATAACAATAGGCGGCGGCGTGGAGTTGCGCGGAGCCTTTACCGACAGCTTTGAAAAATATTACAACGACAACGGAAAAAAATCGGGAACGTATCTAGCGGAAGAAAATATTAGTTATTACACAGAGAATGGAAAAAAAACAGAAATGTATATAGCAGGCGGAAATATTAGTTGGACACGAGTTGAAACTACCGTTTCCTCTGTAGAAGTGTCAAATCTGTCAGCTACAACAACTAACACACACTTTCGCACGGAAAGCGTTCAATATATGCCGCAGGGTAATTATTCAATCACCGAAACACGGCAGGCGTTAATTGAAAAAATGGAAAAAGAAGAAAATATTCAGGTTAAAAGTTTACCTGCTGCAAATTATACCAATAATACGGATAATACGGACAGCATTATACTTTTTATTCCTAATGCTATTGAACCTGATAATCTGCGTATCCACCGTGCTAAACCAAAAGAATCATTAACCGCCATTGCCCGCCGTTACTACGGAGAGGCAAACA
>BNVA01000239.1 GCA_025997755.1 Spirochaetia bacterium
TGCCCATGCCGCTGATTCAACATTTCTTCCTTGTGGTGTCTGTACTGAGTCTGATAAAGAAACATTTGTATTACGCAAAACAAGGTCAAAAGAAAAACCATTATCTACGGAATTATTATATTCTGGCATTCCGTCTTTTAATGCAAGTCCATAAGCAAAAAAACTGCCGGCAATATAAGCCTCACGCATAAAATCGGTTGCTGACAAAACCGGTGCATAGAATTGTTGTTTTTCTTTTTGTGCTAAATGTGAATATAAAAATGGCCTTGAATCAAGAAAGAGCCAGTCTGTTGAATAATTTTTTATATATGTTTTTCTATCGACATGTCCGGCATCCCATGTTACATCTACGAGGTACCATTTTGTGCCGATTTTTAATGCGTTCCACGCATGATCTGTATTTGCTCCAATTTTTCCGCTGTAACCAAAACCCTTTGAATAGCCTTCTATTCCTATTGATTCAATGCCCGCCAACTCACACATTTTGTTGTAAAGGTTTGTATAACCAGAACATACGGCTTTTTTCTTTTTTAGTACGGAAATATAATCTTGTGCCGAAACTCTGCCGGAAAAGTACATATCTGTATCATAAACAATATTGTCACAAATCCAGTCATGTAAAATTTTTGCTTTCATAAATTGGTCTGTTACACCAGTTGCAAGCGATGTAACAACATCCGGCAAATTAGCTTTTGGGTCTTTAAATATTTTATCCATAGTTTCTTGTGGAACACGGCGTACTTTTCCGTCCATTTTATTTGTCCGATATTTTGGCGTTCCACCGTCAATAGTTGTATAACGTTTTATTGCGTTGTTTGCACTTGTAACAAGAGCCGGTTCGGTTTTATCTCGATTGACATATTCATATAAAGCCGCACAATCTCCGGCACTGATTGCTTCATTGATAATTTCTGTGTCTGTTTTTGGGGCTGCGTTAGCCATTAATGGAAACAAAATCAAAATAAATAATGTGAACAAAGTTTTTTTCATAATTTTTCTCCTTGTTTATATTTATGGTTGTATATTGTAAGCCATAAGTATAGTTGCTGTCCATAATTCAAAATGATAGGCATCAAACATTTCTTGTAGGTCTTTTTGAATTTTATCAGACATTGTTTTCCATATTTTGTCAGAGATAAGAGTTGATATGTTTTCCGGTATGTTCTTGGGTTTAATATCCCCAAACTTTTCATCTTTATACTTCATTAAAGATTCATAGTCATAAAAATTATCCATTTTCAAAAACCTCCTATAAAATCCCGCCAATTTTACAAAGTTTATGCGCCAGGACGGCGCTTGCGTCGATCACGGCGGGGTCTAAAATCTTTTTGATTGCCTATAAGACAATCGTATTTTATTAAATATAGCTTCCGATTAAGCAACTAGTCAAGTATTTGTAAAGCATTATTATTGCCTTTAAGACAAGTAGGTTTAAGGCATGACACATTTAAGGGCTTTATTAGCATCAAATATGAAGGAAAACAGGCAAAAACTCGGTATATCTCAGGCAAAATTAGCGCGGAAGGCTAATACCTCTACTCAATATGTGGCAATGATAGAACTGGAGCG
>BNVA01000240.1 GCA_025997755.1 Spirochaetia bacterium
GGATCGTCCTTTGACTGCCGTAAACAATGCAGCGCATCAAGAATATTTTTATCCGAATAATTCCTTCCCATGCGTTTTAAAATCTTGCCGCTTCCAGACTGAATTGAAAGATGAAAATGCGGCCTTATACGTTTGTTTTTTATTACATTAAAAAAATCATCGTTAAAACAATCACACTCCAGCGATGAAAGTCTTAAAGCTATTGAGTTTGTATTATCAATCAGGAATTGCAGCAGTGCAGAAAAGTCCGCTATGCCGGATTGTTTATCCGTGTATTGACAAATATTTACGCCGCTTAACACAGCCTCGCAAAACCCGCCATTCTCAAGCGATAAAAGTCTTTCGAGTACGGCGGGCGCTTCAAGGCAGACATTTTTTCCACGGGCAAGAGTTACACGGCAAAAGGTACAGGCGTTATCACAACCGTCCTGTATTTTTAAAAATGCCCGTGAGCGGAACCCGGAGTCTGCCGTGTTGAATTTAAATTTTTCCGGTGCGGAATCTTTTTTTTTAACACTGCCGCTTATAATCCGGTACACAATTTCATTTAACGGCGGTTCTACATTTTGTTTATCCGTTAGTTCTTTTAAACGGCGCGGAAAATCAAGCAGGACGCTTTTTTCATCTCCGCGAATAACAAAAAGCCGCCGTCCGCTGCCGTTTGATTCATCGTCCAACGCGGAGATCTCTTTTTCGTTTAGCTGCGCATAACAGCCTGTTACCAGCAGACAGCACTCACTATCCTCGTTAATCAACTTTCGTATAACGCGGCGCGCCTTTTGTTCCGCTTTCGATGTTACCGTACAGGTATTTATGATATAAAGGCAGGGATTTGTTTTTGAATTATCAATATTTGGTTTCTCTATGTTTGAAAGCCGGTCAACATCAAAACCTTCTGCTTTAAAAGCGCAGGCTATACTTTCATTCTCCGCCTGATTTAATTTACAACCAAGTGTATAAAAAAGAACCCGCATTTTTAAAAAGTTTAACGTCTGTTCGCAAGCGTGGTACGCACACGGTTAAGTCCGTACATGGCATCGGCAAGCTGCGCGTTTAAAGAAATAGCCTTCTGATAAGCGGTTACAGCTTCCATAAGCTCTCCGGCATTTTCTCTTGAATATGCAAGCCGTGTCCACCATGCGGCATTTGTCGGCATATAGTGCAGTGCGGTGGAAAGGGCTATGTCGGCATGACGGAAACGTCCAAGCCTTATGTATATCTCGCCCATGTAGTAGTAAGCTACGTCAACACGCTGCCCGTCCGGCGCAAGGTTTACATACTCCTGAAAGTTTTGCAAAGCCTCGTTGTTGCGCCCCTGCTGATAGTTTATCTCGCCGAATATTTCCACAATACGGACATCGTAGCGTTTTAAATCGTGTGCAGCCTCGGCATAACGGCGCGCCTCCTCGTAACGTCCTAACTTAACAAGGCTCCAACAGAGTACGACATAAGCCTCAATATTACCCGGATCTATGTTTAAATCCTGTTTGCAAATATTCAAAGCTGCCTCCCAATTACCCCGCCGGTATTCGGCTACGGCATCCG
>BNVA01000241.1 GCA_025997755.1 Spirochaetia bacterium
CCACTCCATGGCTTCGGCTTCTCTCTCGGTATCGGCAGCCATATCTTTGTAGGCTTCTTCAAGTGTGTTATCGGCATTACGGGATCGCACCAGATTTGCAATATAATCGTCAAGGCGATGCTGCGCGATTAGTGGAACAAGTGAATTGTATACGTCTTCCTCAACGGATATGGTCATTTGCTTGGTCATGTGTACAGCATAACACAAAAAAACAAAAATGTAAGTGGGCATATCGGAGCCATCATCCAATAATGCTGACAGTTTGTAGTCCATGCCGCGAGAACCTGAGTAGGACGAAACGCCTTGATAAAAACGAGTTATACTGTTTTTCAAGTTCGTCCGTAATTTCAGGGAATGTTAGCAATTCAATACGAGTGATTACACTAACAATTTGTATTTTTCCATTTACAGCATTTTTAAAATCTGCTTTTGGGATTTCCCCATTAAACAAATCCATGATGATATTAGAATCAAGCACAACTCTACCATTCATCACGGATTTTCCTTATAACGTCTACGCTGTCGCCTTCCCAAATACCTTTACCCGCAAAACAGCCGTAAAATTCGTCAATGTCATCGGGAGTCGGCGGAGTATCGGCATCTATCCCAAAATTCATCTTTCGTTGTTCGGTCTTAGATTTCACCGTCAACTTAATTTCAGCTTGACCTACGGGCGTGTTCGCAGGCAGCTCAAAATGAATCCGTCTGTCGTCGGGAATGGTAAGTGTTTGTTCAATCGTTATCATACTAAAAGTTTATCAGAAAACATGAAAAAAACAAGAAGGTGTAGGGAATGGATAGCCGTATGAAAAAACAAAAATGTGTTTGGTGTGGAATGTTGGTTTTGGCGCTTTATTGTGCCGCGGGTTTTTCACCATGTGTGAGCGTTGCAAGTGAAGCGCCGCAGCCAGCACCACCGCCGCCGACATTGATTGGATCAGCGCTCTAGTCAGTGATCCGGGGTTAGCTCAATAACGGTTTCCCGCCCTCTAGCGTAATTTCCGCGCATTATGTATAATTCTTTTATACCGGGATGTTGCCTAGAGGCTAAGGCACTTGCTTTGGGAGCAAGATATCGTGCGTTCGAGTCGCACCATCCCGACTATTCAAACACCCGCACTTTGATGTCTTTTATGCCAGCTTCGTCCAGCATCATTTCAAGCATACCGGCGCGTCTTTCGAGGGATTCAGGCGGCGCTTCTGCGCAGACAGGGTCGGATGGGCTTGGACGGGCTTTCCCGTAAATTTGCACGGCTTTTAAATTGCCTTTTCCGGCAATTTCCGTAACAAGTTTTAGCCATGCGTTTATTTCATCTTCGGGCGGCTCCTGCCCGTCAACCGTGCAGTGCATAGTCTGCGCTATAAACGGTGCGGTATCGGCGAATGTTTTTATTTAGTTTGTCCGAAAACGAAGTTTGAATTTCTTTTGCAATAGCCGTGTATGCGCGGCGTTTTGCAACATTCGGCGTTACAGCGCCCTGACGAGGAACGCTTGCACCATAACTAAACAACGTGCCGTTTTTTCCGGTTATGCTGATTTTGA
>BNVA01000242.1 GCA_025997755.1 Spirochaetia bacterium
CAAGCACAAATTCCGTTTGAGCGGGCATTTTTTTATTACACGCCGATAAGAGAAGAATCAGAACAATGACTATGATGCCCCGTTTTTTGTTCATGTAACCAGCTTAACACGGAACTGTTCTTTTGATAGGATGGTAGGTATGAAAACAGTTTTGAGAGCTTTCTTTTTCGCAATGGTATCTTTTATTTTTGCCGGGAGTATATTTGCCCAGCAGGATTTTGCAATAGCGCCCGGAGCAGACCTTGCCAAGCTGTTGAAGTCCGGCCATTCGGTTATTTCATCCAGAGTTGAAAAAACCCAAGACAACTGGTTAATACTCGACACGGATGTTCATACAGTAAGCGATATACCGATTGAAAAGGCGGAAGCGGTTCTTAGCGATTTGGCAAGTCATGTTCAGGTATTTAAGGGAACATTCAGCAAAACATCAAAGGTCGTTATAAACGGTAAAACAGCAGAGGGGACAAACGTTACCTTTACCACAACAGCGCTTGGTCAGGACACGGTGTATACGGCGTTAGCTAAGGAACAAAATAATCTGCCTGAGTCTTTTGGCATATTAATTACTCAGATTAATCAGGAAGAAAAAATCAGAAAAGTCTATGCCCAGTGGTACGCTCAGGTTGTTAAAATAGACGGTAAACAGTATACATATATACGCTTTCACGACAGCAGTGAAGTTAATCAGGCTTCGAAGATGGGATTGATAAAAATGGGCGTAGACAATGCACACAAGGCTTCGCTGGATCAGCTTGTTGCCGGAGCAAAAAAATTATAATTGAATTACGATAGTTTTATTGCCGCCATTAATGGGTTGACGGTATTCCGTGGTTTAACGCGGCGGAAAATCTTTACCGCTTTAAACGGCCTCCTGCTTGAATTAAATAACGAAAATTATAAACCTTTAGAATTAATTTCACTTTGGGCGGAATTTGTAAACGCATTTCTTTCGTTTAAAGAATTGAATTTTTCTAAAATCGTGCAAACCTGCATTTTGGAAGATGAAAATATTTGGACTCTTGCCGCCGAAAGAACACGCATTAAAGAAACCATTCAAATGAACGATTTGATAACCGGTCCAAAAATCGAACAAAAACTAAATATGATTGCGGATGCCGACATACAAAAATTAAATCATCTTGCAAAGCTGGACATTGCGGAATTGGCTTTCGATATTTTTAAAAAAACCGGAAAGAGCTTTTGCGCGGATTGGATAGCGGAAGAAGGCAAGACACTACAAGCGCATAAAGATGAGAAAAACATCCTAAATATACAATCAATAGTTTCGGCAATAGCTCAAAACGGAGCGGGATTGTTGTCGCGCGGCACGATGTTTTACTGGAACTCAGAGTACGGCATTTGTCCCGCCTCCAACGGCGACGCCATTAAACTTTCCGATATGACAGGCTCGGTATGGGGTAATCAGGAGGATAAGGAGATTTTTTTTAGGGCGGATAAAATGAGCTATGACCGCGAAAAGAAAGTCGCCCGCTTGGAAGGTAATTCAACTCTCGAAGATAAAAAAAATGA
>BNVA01000243.1 GCA_025997755.1 Spirochaetia bacterium
GCTGATTTTCTCATCTTTCGATAACTGGACTATTGCCTTCTTCCAACTTGATGTATAGCCCTTTTTTGTCCGTAAGCGCTTGGGCTTACCTGCTACATTAATCGTGTTACAAGACACCGGATGGACATTAAAAAGCCTTCGCACCGCCTCTTTAATCTCCGGCTTTGTAGCTTTTGGATCAACTTTAAAAACATACCTGCCTCTTTCACGCAGTATATTTGTTTTTTCCGAAAGCACCGGTTCTATTAAAACTTGTTCGTATATCATGCCGCGCCGCCTTTGTAAAACTCGGACAGCTCTTTTACCGCAGATTCAAGAACAATGATACGCCTGCCGTAAAATAGGTCATGCGCTCTAAGTCTTTCAGGTGAAAGAAAGCTAAGCCATGGAATATTTCTACCGGCACGTCTTATCAATTTGATCTTTTCGTTGTTTTCACCGTCTTTTAACAGAACAATAACTGTCCTCTCGTCTTTGCCGAAATTTTTCACAATATCATAAAGGTCTTTTGTTTTACCGCTCTCTACTGAAAAATCTTCAACAACCTTAAAAGAATCCTCTTTTGCTTTTAGGCTTAAAATGCTCTTTAAAGCAAGCTGTTTTGCCTTTCTGGGCATCGAATAGCTAAAATCCTTGGGTTTGGGACCAAAAATTGTTCCTCCGCCTACCAAAAGCGGCGATTTTTTATCACCACGGCGGGCGCGTCCTGTTCCCTTCTGTTTATAGGGCTTTGCATTCGAGCCGTGAACCTCACCCCTATCTTTTGTCGAAGCCGTACCTAGCCTTTTATTGGCAAGCTCGTTATTTATGGCGTACCAGATCAAGGCTTCGTTTACCGGTAAACCGAAAACTGTCTCATCCAACTCGATTTTTCGTACTTCTTTTCCGTCTGTTGAATATACTACCTTTTCCATTACGCCCTCTGCTTTTTAACAGCTTCCCGAACAACGACAAACCCTTTATTAACACCGGGTACGGAGCCGTTTATTAAAACCAATTTCTTTTCAATATCTATGGAAACAACTTTTAAATTCAATGTTGTTACTGTCTCGCGTCCCATTCTACCGGGTAGTTTAACATTTTTGAATGTCTTATGCGGATACGTTGACTGTCCTGTTGAACCGGGTTCTCTGTGAAATTTGGAGCCGTGGGACTTACGCCCGCCGCCAAATTTATAGCGCCTTACAACACCCTGAAATCCCTTACCCTTCGATATACCCTGTACATCGACATAACGGCAGCCTTCAAAAATCTCGACTCCGATTGTATCACCTACGGTACATTCTTTGCTGAAATCTCTAAATTCACGAATATGCCTTTGCGGTTTAACTCCCTCGGGGAACTGTCCAGCATAGGGTTTTTTTACCCTAGCCGGTTTTAGTTCGTCTACTCCAAGAAGAACCGCAGAGTATCCGTCTTTTTCCTGTTTTTTTTGTGCTATGACAACATTCGGATCAATCCGCAAAACAGTTACGGCAACAAGATTACCCTCACTGTCAAAAACCTGTGTC
>BNVA01000244.1 GCA_025997755.1 Spirochaetia bacterium
ATTTTTTATTTTTTCCGCGGTCCGGTGTTTTGTTAATTCGTCCGGAGGCGTGTAACCCTTCGACAATATTCTTTTGTAGTAGTATTCGATATTGAGGCTTGTCGGAATCATATTACATAACTCTTTTATATAATCTTTGCCTCCGGCGATTTGTGCCGCGCCCGCTTCCTTTAATCCGGCAAGCAGCGGTTTCTCTCTTTCAAAATAATCCGTTCCTAAATCAAGCGTCTGTAACGCCCTGAAGATTACCGCGTTCCGGCTGTCCCTGAATTTTCTGTATGTAAGCGGATACTTTTCTATAAGCCCTTTTATGTCCCCGCCGTGGGCAATAAGGGAGGCCAGATACATTTGTTCATATTCAAGCAGCCTCCCCTGTTTAAGACGCTTCGCCATGTCCGCCCTCCCTGCGCGAAAAACTTATTCCTCTATAAAAGAATTAAAAATTGTATTCTTCCGTTTCGGGCTCTTCATCTTCATCCGGTTCTTCATCTTCTACCTGGTTACTTACAAGATCAATTTCGTCGATAATCTCCCGCATCACATCTTTCCAAAGTGTCAAATACTCCTCTTTGTCCATGTTTGCATATTTCCAGAAAAGACTATTTATATGACTTTCAATACGATCGGGTAACGGGCAATCATATTTGTTAAGTCTTGCAACAATAATAAAATGAAAAATATCGTTTATCCTGTTTTCGCACGGTTCAAAAATCAAAGCGTCCGTTACCGTGTCCGCTTTCACTATTCTTTTAAACAATCCCGCCTGCGCGGGATTGTGAAATTCCAAGGCTTCATCTTTGTAATAAAAATAAGTTAAATACAGTTCGGCGTAGGCTCTGTCTTTTTTATTGCCGCCCTTTATATTGCTTTCTATTACACGTTTTAAAATACGGCTTTGTATTTCATTTTGAAAATCATACTCGTCATATTTTGTTTTTATTTTTGCTGCCGCATCCTTGGCCGCCTGCTTGCCTTCCCTGTTTTTCGTGTCCATTATCATGTCAATATTGTATTTCTCAAAATCGTCATCCGTCTTTTTAGCATTTTTAGGATCAATGGCAACGCGCTCGGCTATTACTTCATCACCGGTTATTGTTATACGCCAGCCGGTGTCTTTCTTACGCTTGCTTTCAGAATGAATATAATTGTCTTTATCACTTACAATTTGATAGTGTTTGCCGCCTATCGGAATAGCGAAATCCTTTTTGTTGTAAAACTTCGGAATGTGATAATCAAAATATATTTTTGCTTCAGGCGGTTTTTCCCCGCCGTCAACCGCTTTCTCTATCGCCTTTTCTACAGTGTCCCGCCATTTCTTTTTGTAGCAATCGCCGTCAAAGCACACGTCTGTTAAATTTTTATACTCGTCAAAAAGGGAATTATCTGTGTGATATGTCCTTTTTTTACACGCCCTACACTCATCGTCAATAATGCCTTCCAATTTGCAGTGCTGCACTTTGTGTATATAATCCTCGATGGCAAATAAGCCTATTTTTTGTTGTTTTGTATC
>BNVA01000245.1 GCA_025997755.1 Spirochaetia bacterium
CGCGCAAAACGCGCCGAGGCTCAGGAAAAAATTCATAACACAATGAGCGGCATTGATGGCGGCAAAGCATCGTTCGACACCTTTGACCGCATGACACAGAAAGTCGATGAGCTTGAGGCGCGCGCCGATGCAAGCAAGGAATTGGCAGACTTTTCAAACGATACCAATCTTGAAAAAAAGTTCGCAGAGCTTGAAAAATCCGACTCAAGCGCCGACAAACTTCTTGCGGACTTTAAAGCAAAAATTACAGCCCTTCCGGACAAAACAAATTCATAATATGCTACACAACTATTTATAATAATTTAACCAGGGTAAGTTTTTTTGCACCGGAGTATACCTGACTCATATCCCAACAGTAAGCGCCGCAGTCCGCAATGGTAAGAATATCGCCTTCTTTTATGCTCTGGCTAAGGCGGTGAACGCCTAGGTAGTCGGCGGAGTCCGATGTTTTACCATAGATATGGTAGCTTTGACAGAGCATTTCTTTTGAAACAGAGTTTTTTGAAAGTGAATCTTTTTCGCCGATTTTCAACTTTTTGCCTTCTATGTATACATCCATAAGCCCTGAATATATGCTTGCATCAACAAAAAGCGCGTGGTTTCCGTTTAATATACGTTTTTTTATCACCGTTGTCTCAATGTTCATACAGGGATTTAATAAATTTCTACCGGGTTCAAGTATAATTCTATCAAAGTACCCCATATTTTTATAATGATCGAGCAATTTTTTTTGTTTTGGATCAGTTAAAAGACCTTTTAAGGAGCCTCCAAGGTTGAGTTTTTCGATTTTTTCTTTTTGTTTTATATTTCTAAATATAAAATCAAGCTGCTTTTTTAAACTCTTATAGCAAAACGAAGATTCCGGTATATAAAAACCAAGACCGGCTAATTTTTCTTTATTTTCTATTGTTTGTTTAAGTTCCGTAAAATCCTGAATACCGAATTTACTCACTTTTTTTACAGTTTTGTCTGCTGAAATTTTGATAAGGAAACGCGCCGCAGGATTGTACTTTTCGACTTCAAAAAAATGTTCAGAGCTGTCCGTATAAAAAAAATTTACACCTGCTTTGCAGACGGCGGCAATTTCCTCTTTTGCCGCAGCACAATTATCGTAAAGAATATTTTTTGCCTCCACACCGCAGGCTATTAATTTTTCAAGGTAGTATGTACAGCTTGCCAAAAAGCCGCAGCCTTCTTTACGGACAATTTCTATTATACTTTCGGCACTGTTTGATTTTACAGGATAATAAACATCGCCTATTTTTTTATATTCGGCAATCAGCGTTTTTAATTTTTCGCCGTCAAGCACAAGGGCGGGCGTAACGTTTTCATCAACATTTGTCATTTGTTTGTATCGTTAAATATTGACACGGTTTGCGCAAATAAACTAGGCTTTTAAGAATAATGTTATAAACCGTTTTTTAAGGAGAAATTTATGAAATTGTTAAAAAAGAAGGTGCTTATCACGGCGTGTATTATGTTGACGGCTGCCGTTTATGTAAGCGCC
>BNVA01000246.1 GCA_025997755.1 Spirochaetia bacterium
GATCGATGAGATACCTACGCCGAGTATCTCAAGCGAGCGGACATAAAACCAGTAGCCTAAAGCCGAACAGCATACTCCTAGGAAAACTATATGCAGGATTACCTGTAAATTCGGCGTACCCCAAAGCGGTCTTTCTAAAAGTGCAAATGGGAGAAATCCTATTACCCGAAAAGCGACTGCCAGAATACTATAAAAATCTGCGAGCAGCGGTTAGAAAGACTTTTTGTTGTAAAATTGTAAATCACCCAGCAAATAACCGCAGACCCCATAAACATATAGCCGGATACACTGCCGGATATGGCTATGGAGGATATGGAAACAAGACAAACACCCAAAATTGATACAAACGCGCCTGCCCACTGTATTGCCTTTATGCGTATTCTGTAAATGACCGCTTCCGCCGCCATACTTAAAACCGGAATAACTCCAATTATTATTGACGCTTCCGAAATTGTTACCCTTGCAACACCGTTGTTTTCAAAAAAGAAATACAACGATACACCGGTAATGCTTGCCCCTATAAGCGCAGGGAGATCACGTTTTGAGAGTTTTTCTTTAACACCTGTTTTCTTTTCAAAAGCTCTTTTTATTATAAAAAGAAAAATTACGGCTATAGCAAAGCGTAAAAATCCTAGAGTCATTGGAGGATACACTTGAACAGCAACTTTTATAGATACAAATGAAAGCCCCCAGAACAGCATACAGAGAACCATGCCGAATAAGGCATTTTTACGTTTTGTCATATATGTTATCATTAAACCATGCAAACGGATCATGCACAATCCGGCACTTATAAAATTTTAAAAGATACGGCTTTTGATGCGCCCGAAACACCAGGCGTTTATGTTTGGCGTGATGATGAGGGATGTCCTATATATGTAGTCAAGGCAAAAAATCTGCGTAAAAGGCTTTCATCATACTTTTCAGGCGGAAAAGATATAAAAACGGCTACGCTTGTAAAACATGCAAGTAGTATCGAAACGATCATTGTTTCAAATGAATATGAAGCATTGTTGTTAGAAAGCACACTTATAAAACAACATACGCCAAAATATAATATTAACCTTAAAGACGGAAAAACTTATCCTGTTGTAAGAATTACTGCCGATGAATTCCCGCGGGTTTTTAGAACAAGGCACATAGTAGAAGACGGCTCACTTTACTTTGGTCCTTTTCCCAGCTCACAGGCTGTTGATGCAATGCTGTCGTTTGTTGAAAAAGTCTTTCCGTTGCGTAAGTGCATAAGATTTAAAAAACGGACTATGCCATGTATGTATTTTCATATAGGACGCTGCGCCGCGCCTTGCTGCGGTAAGATCAGCGTAAAAAAATATGCTGTATATACCGGTCATATTATTAAATTGTTGTCGGGTGAAACAGAAAAACTTATTATTGATTTAAGTGTCGATATGCATAGAGCTGCAAGAGCGATGAATTTTGAAAAAGCCGCACTTT
>BNVA01000247.1 GCA_025997755.1 Spirochaetia bacterium
AAATTCTAAAGAAAAAAAGTTCCCTAATGAATTTTTAAAGAAGCCCCCGAGTTCATAGAAAAAACGGCGGAGGCCTCTTGTTTCATATTGATTTGTCATAAAAAACGGATGTTACCAAGTAATCCCTTTAAACTCCGGCGCAAAAAGCGCTTCGCCCGGGTTCTTATCAATGGTTCCCTGATTTACCAGCGCCTGCGCATAGCCTATAAGCTGAGTAGTAGCCAATTGGGTGGTAAAGCCCAGTTTGGGGTTACTGTTGATAATCGCCTGCTCGGAAACATTCGGTACATACTTATGTGCAATGGCAATAATATCCGGCGCTATAGGATTTGCAAGAATAATCTTGTCGGCTTCAGCAATGGCGTCGATAAATACCTTGGCGTCCCCAAGCCTCTCTTTGATAAAGGTTGTATTTGCGTTGATTGTACGGCAGGGCGGATTTTCGCCGGCAAGGTTTTTGTCGATAGTACCGTCGCCATCGGCATCCGAATGACCGTCAAAAATTGTCTTGTACTTGAGTCTACCCGCAGTATCCTTTAACAGCAGCGCCTCGGCAACAAAAGGCTCTTCCAGAATGGCGGCTTTTACTGCGGCACCTTCAAGGGCGGCAAGAGCGGCACCCGGCGCCAATGATACAAGCTCAAACTCGGTGCTGTACTGGCTTTTCAGGTTGTCCCTGATGGAAATTACCGCGCAACAAGTGTTTGAAAGACCCGCAATCTGAAGATTTTTTAGATCGGCAGGCTTTTTTACCGGGGAATTTATCGGCACCACAATTACCGAGGTACAAGGAATCTTAACCTGACTGATAATTGTGATGGACTGCCCTTTGGCTATGGGTGTGATAACACCGGTTGGGCAATTAAAAACAATGTCCGCCTCACCGCCAACCACTGCGGCAACACCGGAATTGGTCTGCTGAATTTCCACCTCAAGCCCGCGTTTTGTAAAAAGACCTTTCTCGTATGCCACATACAGATTTAAATGATGCGTGGAATTCGCATCGGCAACGATGATCTTCTTGCCCGACAGATCCGATCCTTTGGCAACTTGGGCGGAGTTGGCGGAGGTGCCGTAGGCGGCGGCGGCTACTTGGCTTACGGCCCTGCTAATTTTGGCGCAACTCAAACTAGCGGTTATGCCTTAGGACTAGGTGGAACCGGTCCTAGAGGTGATGGTCCAGATGTTGGTGCTGCAATGGAAGGACGCGGCGGCGGCGGCGGCGGTTACTACGGCGGTCAGGCGAGAGCAGCGAACATCCAAGGGAAAAATAGCAATGCTTCGGGCGGCGGCGGTTCAAGTTATGTTAAAGGTTTAGCCGAAACACCCGGTCATGAAAGCGCTATGTCATCGGTTACCGATGGTTATACATTTAACGGCGGGGTAACAATAAGCGGTAACAACAGCGGACACGGTAAGGTTATTATAAGATTTATACCGAA
>BNVA01000248.1 GCA_025997755.1 Spirochaetia bacterium
CTAAAGCACAAATCGAAGTCAACGATAAACCAAGTATCAATGAGATAATGACAGAGAGCTTTACCGCAATTGGGAATTTAACCTTTTCCATCGTCTCTACATTATCGGTTTAGTTTTTGGTAATTTATAGCCCCCGATAATTGATCTATGCCGCTGCAGGTGGCGTAAGGCACCTTTTCAAAAACAAATTTTTATATATACTGAAATATGTTTCTGCCGGGATATGCGGGGGTAGCGGAATAACACCGCATAGCGGTTTATGAAGCGCAGGGGGGTGAACCCCCTTCAATAAACAAAATGGAGGGTCTATGACTATTGCTGAAATGTTCGGACAAAGCGGAGTTTTGGTTCTGCTTGGTATGGGGGTTGTGTTCAGTTTCCTTGCTATTTTGATTGTGTGTGTTTCGCTTATGGGTAAGCTGATTCACCGTTTAGGCTGGGACAAGGAAGAGGCGGGCGCTTCTCCTGCGGCGGCGGTAACGACTACGGGTGCGGTTTTTGACGGGGCTGTAGTTTCGGCTATAACGGCGGCTGTTAAAGAATATAGAAAAAACTAGAGGAGAAAATATGGCAAAGATTAAATTAACTGATTTGGTTTTGAGGGATGCTCACCAGTCGCTGCACGCTACGCGCATGACGACTGCAGATATGGTTCCGGCATTGGACAAGCTAGACAAAGCGGGTTTTTGGGCGCTTGAGGCGTGGGGCGGGGCGACTTTTGACTCGTGTATACGCTTCCTGAACGAAGACCCGTGGGAGCGCCTGCGGACATTGAAAAAAGGTTTGCCCAAGACGCCGATTATGATGCTGCTGCGCGGACAAAATCTGCTGGGCTACCGTCATTATGCCGACGATGTTGTAGACAAGTTTGTTGAAAAAGCGGCGGAAAATGGCGTGGGCGTGTTTCGTATTTTTGATGCTTGTAACGATCCGCGTAACTTGAAACGCGCCGCAGATGCCGCCAAGAAAACCGGCAAGCACGTCCAGATGGCGATTTCTTACGCGACAACGCCGTATCACACAAAAGAAATTTACGCCGACCTTGCAAAATCTTATGCAGAGTTCGGCGCGGATTCGATCTGTATAAAAGATATGTCCGGTCTTTTGAAGCCCTACGAGGCTTACGATTTAGTTAAGGCGATTAAAGCAAAGGTGAGTATTCCGGTCGAGATTCATACTCACGCAACAACGGGACTTTCCGTGGGAACGCTTTTAAAGGCGGCGGAAGCCGGTGCGGAAATTCTTGATACTACGATTTCTTCGATGTCTATGGGAACGAGCCACAGCCCTACGGAAACCATAGTTGAGGCTTTTCTTAACGACCGCATAGTCAAGGAAACAACCGAAATTGATCTTGTAACTGGCAAGAACAAGACAACGATTGTTTGGGGCTGGCAGGAACTTCTCATGGTGGTCGTGGGTTTTGTTATCGTT
>BNVA01000249.1 GCA_025997755.1 Spirochaetia bacterium
TCCACCAGCATAGAAAAATTTGAGATAAAACTTCCGGGTGCAAATTCACGCATTGCCGGTTGTCATCAAAAGGCGTGGGTAGAATTTCAACGGAAACAAATATCATCCCCTGTTTCATTGGTTCTCATAAATCGCAACAAGTGGATTGCGGATGAAAACACCCAAACCGATTATTGTTTGTCTGTAACCTTTGAGCATGAAAAAGAAATTGATTTATATAATCAATTGCGGGCAACTATTCAAACACGGGCGAGGGTGTCTTGATGAACAAAGCCTACTTCCAAGTCCGCCTCGGTGATATTTGCGAATATTATACTGGCAGAATCGCAACAAAACTTTTAGATGAGAAAACTTATATTTCCACTGAAAATATGCTGGCTGAAAAAGGCGGCATAACTGTTTCATCAGGTTTGCCTACAATAGCAATAACTCCTGAATACAAAAAAGACAATGTTTTACTATCAAATATTCGCCCATATTTCAAAAAGATTTGGTATGCACAAAATGGCGGCTGTTCCAATGATGTTCTTGTATTGAAGGTAAAAGAGAATTGCTTTCCAAAGTTTCTTTATTACGCTCTGTCCGATGACAAATTTTTTGATTATTCGACAGCCACATCAAAAGGAACAAAGATGCCCCGTGGTGATAAGGCAGCTATTATGCAATATTCTGTCCCCGATATTCCCTACGAGGAGCAGCGCACCATCGCCGCAACCTTGTCCTGCCTTGATGATAAAATCGAACTGAACAACCGGATTAACGCCAACCTTGAAGCCCAAGCCCAAGCGATTTTCAAAAGCTGGTTTGTGGATTTTGAACCGTTTCAGGGCGGGGAGTTTGTAGACAGCGAGCTGGGGAAGATTCCGAAGGGGTGGAATATACATAGATTAGAAGATGTTTTTGATTTTCAAGAAGGGCCGGGAATCAGAAATTGGCAATATGTGAAGCAAGATGGAGTTAATTTCATAAATATTCGCTGTATCAAAAAAAATGACATAGACATTTCTACAGCAAACATGATTTCTAAAAACGAGGCCGATACAATTTATCAACATTTTATGTTAAAACCATGGGACATTGTTATTTCAGCTTCAGGAACTTTAGGTAGATATGCCGTTGTTCGTAAAGAACACCTCCCGCTTTGTCTTAATACAAGTGTAATTCGTTTTACTCCAAAGAAAAGTTTTTCTTATTTTTCATTTATGTTTGGATACATCACAGGAGAAGAATTTTACAATCATTTAATCGTCAAAGCTACTGGAAGTGTTCAAGCGAATTTTGGACCAACTCATCTAAAACAGATTGAGTTAATAGTTCCACCGAAAGAAATTATTGAAAAATATCATTCGATTTTATTACCGCTATTTACAATGCAATTAGAGTGTAGAAAAGAAAATGAAAAACTCGCTACTATTCGTGACGCCT
>BNVA01000250.1 GCA_025997755.1 Spirochaetia bacterium
AAAATCTTTCTTAATTCATTTTCGTCCATTGTCTTGCCGCAGAAGTAAGGTAATTTTGTTCATTGCTTGACATAAAAACCAAATGGATATTATCATATCATATATACTAGTATTAGTTGGGTAAACTATTGGTGTAAACAAAAAAAGGAGATTTTATGAAAAAACGAAATGCGTTTTTGGCGAGAATATTTGGCATGGTACTAACATTCGGGTTATTACTTTCAGGCTGCGGAGGAGGAAGTGGCGGCGGTAAGAGCGGGAGCGGCGGATCAGGAGCAGGTAGTACCGGAAGTACAACGACGTATACCGGATCTTCCAGCGAGGGCACTGTTGAGATAACTCTGACACCTCAATCTGCAAAAAGTTCCGGCATTGCCGCGATCGACTATGTTGACATACCTGAGGAGCGTTCGGTAGTTTCAGGCACAACATACAGCTATACCATAAAGATAGCCGGCGTTATTAAAAGCTCGGGGACAGCTAACGTCACAAGCGTAACACTTACCTTTACATCAAGCTCAGGTAAGACATTTAGCGCGACAATATCATCAGGCGGACTTACAAGCCTGACAATAAAACCGGACAGCGGCGCTGATATAACGGTCGCAAGTCTAACGGAAGCAGCAAGCGGCGATGACGGCAGCGATGACGGTACTAAAATTTATGGCTGTACATACACCCAAAAAACTGATGGTACTGTCGGCAGTACTACTTTTACAACGTATTATCTTTCAGATACATATACGCAGGCAGTTTCAAAAGCAACAGCTTATTTTAAGAGAAATCCGGATGAAGGAGGAGTGGGATCAATGGCAAACTATCCGCAAGGTGTTGCACTTGAAGTAGTCGATATTATGTCACTTGGTGTTCTCGACGTCAGGATAACCTATCACTATCAGGCACAAAATGGTGGAGTAAGTTGGCACTTAAGCGGCTATTAATTTTTGTAATTATTCAGCCAAACACATTACAAGCAATTTATAGCTTAATAGTTATTAATTTTACACTAGGGCATCCCTAAAGAGAACACAGAGAATAAATTGAATTTTCATTTCTTTTCTCTGTGTTCTTTGTGTCCTATGTGGTTTTTATTAAAATATTTTACATCTAATACAGATTTTGACTCCTATGCGTTTATCGTGCACACGCCCTTATCACCCACCCTCATTCCGCTACCCGTTGAAACGCCGGAGGATGCTTTCCACGATTTTGCGGATAGACAGTTTTAGGCGGCGTCCTACTTATGCCAACCGTTGTACAAACCATACCTAGCTTTTCATCCTCCTTGCTGTGGAGCAAAAAAAAGCCCGGCAACTACCTACTTTCCCACACCTCAGGGGCGCAGTATCATCGGCGTAAGAAGGCTTAACTTCCGTGTTCGGAATGGGAACGGGTGTAACACTTCCACAATAATCACCAGGC
>BNVA01000251.1 GCA_025997755.1 Spirochaetia bacterium
AATTTTGAATTGCTAAAGCGGGTAGGTTCCATAGGAAAACCGGTTTTGTTAAAGCGCGGGCCGTCTGCTACAATGGAAGAATGGCTTTTATCCGCCGAGTACCTCTTGGCTTCCGGCACAAAGGACGTGGTTCTTTGCGAAAGGGGCATAAGGACTTTTGAAACATTCACTAGAAATACGCTTGATATTTCATCAATACCTGTGGTTAAGGGGCTTTCCCACCTGCCGGTTATAGTCGATCCCAGCCATGCGGTAGGCATACGCGCCAAAGTAAGCCCTGCGGCTCTTGCGGCTATTGCTGTGGGCGCCGATGGTTTAACTGTAGAAGTGCACCCTGATCCCGACAAGGCACTTTCGGACGGGCCCCAGTCCCTTATACCGGAACAATTTGAACGTCTTATGCGGGATATTGAGGCGCTGGCTCCTGTTGTAGGCAAGGAATTACTCCGTACGCCCAGAAAAAACGAATCGCCGGATACAAAAAAGCCCTTTTTCGACGCAAATTGGACTGCCGCCCTTGCCTTAGTATCGGAAAAAGTAGCTTTTTCGGGAGAAAGTGGAGCGTTTGCGGAGCAGGCTTTGATTCATTCCTTTGGCGAGGATACAAAACGTCTGCAAACCGCATCTTTTGCCGGTGTTTTTGATGCCGTGTTGGACGGTTCTGCGGCATTCGGCGTTATTCCCGTTGAAAACAGCCTTGCAGGTTCCATCCACGAAAATTACGACCTCTTTATTCGCTACCCGGATATAGCCATAGCGGGCGAGGTAAAGATACGCATTGTTCACTGCCTTATCGCAAACGAAAAAGCGGAAATCGGCACGATAAAAACAGTTAGAAGTCATCCCCAAGGCTTTGCGCAGTGTAAAACTTTTATAGACCTTTACCCGGATTGGCGGCTTGAAACTTGGAACAATACGGCAGCGGCAGTACATTCCATTGCGGAGCATACTGCGGACGACCTTTCAATCGCGGCAATAGCTTCGGAAGCGGCGGCGGCAGCGCAGGGGTTAAAGGTGCTTAAATACGGTATTGAAAGCAACCCGCAAAATTATACACGCTTTGTTATAATCTCGCGTAAATACAAAGATAAAGCGCCCCTTCCCGCCGCGTTGGGGAATAAAGCGCCGGATAAGGCATCGCTTGTTTTTTCAGTTAAGGATCAACCCGGTGCGTTATACGAATGTTTAAAAATATTAAACGAAAGCGGTATCAATCTTTCAAAGCTGGAATCACGTCCAATTCTGGGTCAGCCTTGGAATTATCTTTTTTATCTTGATGTAAGCATACCGGAATCTTTTGATATTTTCCAAAAAGCGTTAGACGAATTAAAAAGCAAGACCGGCGATTTTCGTTTCTTAGGCGCTTACCGTGCATCGCTTTAAAGACAGCAGCATAGAAAAATA
>BNVA01000252.1 GCA_025997755.1 Spirochaetia bacterium
GATTCCGAAAAATACAAGAACAATGATTTTTTGTATTTTTCGGAATCCCTTATTTGCTGATCCATTCTATCTGCAAATATTGTTCTGCTTTTTTGAAAGGTATCGGACATTTCCTGAATCTTCATTTGTGAAAATGCGGTTAATTCCGTACGTATTTGCATTGCCTCCTGCGAAAGTTCCTTTTCATAGCCCTGCAGTTTGCGCCGTATTAACATTTGCCCTTGGTTTTTGGTCAATTCAATTTGAGCGGCGATATACGGCTGTAACAAATCAAAACGGGTTTTGTACATGTCTTTCATTTTTTGAACAGTCAATTCCTCGTTCGCTTTTAGAACTTTTCCGGGAAACATAATACCAAAAAGACCGGGACGCCGGTTCAATTCCTTTGTTACATACTGTAAAACCGTATCGTCTTCCGTTTCTACATAAGATTTTAAATTATTTGCGACAGTTTTTAGGCTTTCCACATTATTTTCGCCAATTTTCGCTAAACTCTGGTTTTCGTCCATAAAATCCTCCAAATACACGAAAATAATATTCGTATATCACAGCTTATTATAAGAGGGATTTTCTGGCTATCCTACCTATTGCTGCACGAAAATAATGACTTGATCACATAATTCTATTCCTATATCATTGTTTTAGAAAATTGCAATAACGCTCCGGTGGAGCTTTTACAGGGGCTTGCCCCTGTTATAGAGGAGAAAAGTCCATGAAGAGGACATATCAACCAAGTAAAGTTAAACGGAACCGTAAGTTCGGTTTCCGTGCGCGCATGAAGACAAAGGGAGGACGCCTTGTGTTAAAACGCCGAAGGGCTAAAGGCAGAATTAAATTGAGCGCGTCATGCGAGAAAAAGCCGTATTAAGGGAATTTTGACGGAATCGCTGGATAAACGCCGTCTTTTTTGCTTTCCAAAAGAGGAAAGGTTAAAAAGCAGGGATGAGATTCAGAGGGTTTTCAAGAGAGGGCATAGTGTTACCTGTAATGGTGCACGTTTGTTCTTTATTGAGAATGGATTAGAGTACAACCGTATGGCTTTTACATTTTCGCGTAAATTCGGAAACGCGGTGGAAAGGAACCGCGCCAGAAGGCTGGGCAGGGAGGCTTACAGGCATTTAAGGAGCAGCATAAAAACTGCATTCGATTTTGCGCTGTTGGTTTACCCCGGTAATGCCTGTTATTCAGGCAGGTTGAAAGAGCTTAACGAATTGTTTTTTAAGGCTGCTCTGATCGATTTTAGGTGCCCTTTATGATAAAACTACGCGGATTTTTTCTTCTTCTGATACGATTCTATCAAACGGCTGTTTCTCCGCATTTTCCGCCATGCTGCCGGTACTATCCTACTTGTTCCAACTACGCTTATCAGGCAGTGCAAAAGCACGGTGTATT
>BNVA01000253.1 GCA_025997755.1 Spirochaetia bacterium
GTTTAGGATAAGCGTACCGGCAAGTGTTGCACCTATTTTGATTATAAATTACAATTAAGAAGTGATGGAAAAAGTTAAAATAAAACTCTCTCTAAGATTAAAATTCATACTGTTTTTTACTGTTTTTCTTACTATTTTGTGTGTTGCAACTGCGGTGTTTTCTATCACAAAAACCATAGCGGTTGCATCGGGCATCTTCGCCGAACAAGGACTTTACATGGTAGAAAAAGCATCAGGTATAATTGACGGAGATGCTTTTGAATCTTTGTGTAAAACTTTAGATGCGGAAGATCCATTCTACATTGAAACACAAAAAAAGTTGTTTGAACAAAAACAATACTCAGGCTGTCTATATCTTTATACAATGGCGTACAAACAAGGCGATATATGGCAATTTATAATTGACGGCAGCACAACACCGGATGACGAAGAAGATTTTTCCCCAATTGGCAGTGAGGATGATGTTTCAGAATATGATAAATTTTTTTTAGAAACTTACGAGACTAAACAGATGCTTTATTCGCAGCTTAAAAATCAAGGGGAGTGGGGCTGGATGGTTTCATCTTACGCACCTATCATAAACTCCCGGGGTGATGCCGTAGGCATCATCGGCTGTGATTTTAATGCCGACAAACTTTACAGTATGCTCAGAAGTAACGTTATCCAGCAGCTTGGTCTTGCGTTAGCTTTTATTCTTGTAGGTTTGGTGATAATGATTTTCCTTCTAAGGATGATATTCAAACCCATGTCAAAAGTAACTTCTATCTTAAAAGAAATATCGGACGGTGAAGGCGATTTAACAAAAAGAATAGAAATAAATTCAGATGACGAAATAAGTGAGCTTTCAAATTATTTCAATTTGACACTGGAAAAGATTAAAAATCTTGTTTTTACAATAAAAAATCAGTCTGTCGCTCTTACGGATATTGGAAGCGATCTTGCCGCAAATATGAATAAAACAGCCGCGACAATAAATCAAATTACAACAAATATTCAAGGTATCAAGCTGCAGTCGCAGAATCAAAGTAAAAGCGTTGCGGAAACAAATTCAAGTATAAATAAAATAAATAAAAATATTGAAGCGTTAAACGATCAAGTAACAAGTCAGGCAGAAAGCGTTTCGCAGTCCTCGTCGGCTGTTGAACAGATGCTTGCCAACATTCAATCGGTAACTCAAACATTGATAAACAACGCGGAAAATGCAGCGGAACTTACAAAAGCGTCGGATATTGGAAAGACAGGTTTGCAGGGAGTTGCCGCCGATATACAACAGATTGCGCGGGACGGCGAAGGGCTTTTGGAAATTAATGCCGTTATGCAGCAAATAGCAAGCCAGACAAATCTGCTGTCTATGAACGCGGCTATAGAGGCTGCCCATGCAGGCGAATCGG
>BNVA01000254.1 GCA_025997755.1 Spirochaetia bacterium
TGCTTTTAATAATTGTTTTTTCTATACGCTCGCCTTTTACAAAATATTTCTATGCCGTTGAATATGCAAAAGAAAAAAAAGGAGAGGAAATTCAAGGAGATAAGAGTATTTTAAAATTTGTGTGTAATATATTTGTTATCGGCACCTTGCTGCTGGCGCTGCTGCCTTTTACGATCTCAATGTGCTTTACAAGTTATTTTGTGCCGATCTTTGGCATTGAAAATGGATTAACGGAATCTAACATTGGACAGCTTCTTCTTTTAAGCGGTTTGTTCGCTATTCTGTTTGGAACAGGTTTATGCAATTATGCGGCAAAAAAAATACAGTACAAGGTAATTATTATTGCTTCGCTTCTTTTATGTTATACTGCGTTTTATGTACTGTCTCTGCATACAACGGTTTCTGTACTTATAATTTCCGTTCTGCTTTTGGCTGTTTCTAATATTTTTTCCGGAACAAATATTCAAACATTCTATTCTATTCAGTATCAATTTTACGGGGTATCTCCGGTTAAGGCGTTAAGTGTTTATTCGGCGGTGGAAAATATAGCTTTGGCGATAGGGCCTGTAGTCTTTAGTTATATTCTTGCGTTTAATATAGACATAGGCTTAAAAATATTAAGCCTTGTCTCTTTTATAAGCCTAGCCCTGTTTTTAATAATTTCCGGCGCTTTCTCACTTAAACAAAAACGCGCAGCCGCATTACAGCAGGGCTGTGCAAATTAAAAGTCGGCAAGACCTGCGGCACGGGGGAATGGTATAACGTCGCGTATGTTAGCCATGCCGGTAACGTATTGAACTACGCGTTCAAAACCCATGCCGAATCCGGAATGCGGCACCGTACCAAAACGGCGCAGGTCTAAATACCAGGAATAGTCGTTTTCGTTCATGCCCAGTTTTTTTATGCGGTTTTGTAATTTTGTAATATCTTCCTCGCGCTCCGAGCCGCCGATTATTTCACCTAAACGCGGAACAAGTACATCCATTGCCCGCACAGTTTTGTTATCGCCGTTTTGTTTCATATAAAATGCTTTTATTTCAGCAGGATAATCGGTAACAATAACGGGACCGCCTGCAACTTTTTCCGTAAGATACTTTTCATGTTCACTTTGAAGATCACAGCCCCAAAACGGTTTGAATTCAAAATTCTCTTTACACGCTAAAAGTTTATCTACGGCTTCCGTGTATGTTATATGCGTAAATTTAGAATTCACTACGGAACGCAATGTTTCAATAACGCCTTTCTGTATACGTTCGTCAAAAAATTGTAAATCATCCGCGCAGTTTTCAAGTACATCAATAAAAAGATATTTTAAAAAATCTTCGGCAAGCTCCATCAGATCTTCCAAATGATAAAACGCTGCTTCCGGTTCAATCATCCAGAACTCCG
>BNVA01000255.1 GCA_025997755.1 Spirochaetia bacterium
GCACCCTCAACAATATTTTGCTCCGTGTTGTTTTTTAATTCCTCAAAGCCCGCCCCCGTAATATTTCTAAGGTCTGGAATTCCAAATGCAAGGGCGGCTAAATCCACCACCGGATTTACGGTTTTTGTATAACGGTTTAGTGAGCGCACCTCATTTTGAAGCGAGGAACTGCCTCTAAGCATATTTATATCAAACACAAGCGAAAGGAGATTAACTATAGGAATGTACATGTTTTCGGCACGTACAAGCCTGTTGCCGGAAGAAACGGCGAACTCCCTGTTTGCCGTCTGTATACCGGCCTCCATGTACTTTGCCGCCGCCTCTTGAAAACGCAAATCAAGCGTCGTGCGTACAGTATAGCCGTCCCTGTAATAGTCCATGGTTTTATACATCATGCTGTCAAGCTCGCGGCGCACATACTCGCTAAACCAAGGCGCTTTATCTTCCCTGTTAAAGTAAGCCGCCCGCGACACCCTTGTATAATCATAACTTGCCCAGTACTCGTCAAAGGAGCGGTCTGCCTCCTCCCGTGTCGTGTAGCCGAACTCTATCATCCTGTTTAAGACTGATTGCTGCCTGTCCATTGCGATATTTGGATTATCAAGCGGGTTGTACCGCGATGGACTTGCAAGCTGAATGACAAGCACCGCAGATTCCGCAAGGCTTATCTGTTTTGCGCTATGCCCAAAAAAGTACTTGCTTGCCGCCTCCACCCCGTAAACACCGGGTCCCATGTACATATAGTTTAGGTAGATTTCCAGTATTTCATTTTTTGTGTAGCGCCGTTCCATTTGAATAGCCCACCACAATTCACGAATCTTTCTGGAAATTGTTTTTTCGGAGCGGTCTGTGTAAAGGGTGCCTGCCACCTGTTGAGTTATCGTAGAACCGCCGCCCAGACTCTTGCCTATGATCTGTCCGAACGCCGCCCTTGCTATACCCCTTATGCTAAAGCCTTTGTGCCGGTAAAAATCGGGATCTTCGCGTGCAAGAACCGCGTAAATAAGATGATGCGGCAGGTCTGCTATGTTTATAAGCTCACGTTTTTCATCTGCGGAGAATTCAGTTATTACAATATCGTTTATGTCGAGGATTTTCGTAGGCAGCGCAGGCGCAAACTCCTGAAAGTTTTCCTGATTTATAATGTTTGAAGTAGCCGCCAGAGACAATCCAAGCAGCGCACCTACTAAAATCACAACAAAAATCGTAGCCGCGATAACCATAATTTACAGATGCCGGCATAAATCAAGTGCTGCAGCGGGCATACCTTGATTGAATTTGTTGATAGACTTCCCCTAACTAATTTGTTAAAATTACCCTAGTTATGGCAAAAAATAGAGAGGGGCTCATAGTCCGGTTGGTTGGGGCGGCTACGATT
>BNVA01000256.1 GCA_025997755.1 Spirochaetia bacterium
CTTCGGTAACCTCTACAGCAGGCGTGGGTTCTTTAGTTTTGGCTTTTCTTCCGCCCGCAAAAACATTGGCAGTGGAAAAAAACGTCAAAAGTGTTACAAAACACAGAAAAATACCAAAGGGATGCCCGCAAAATCTAAAATAGCCGCGTTTTTGATTCGATTGAAACATAAAAAACAATACTCCCCTTATATGTTTATCGGCACTTTTCTTAAAAAAAACCATAAATAGCTTAGTACATCTAACGGCTTAAAAATAGTATTGCCTGCCTGAATATAGCGTTTTCCCTGTCGTTTGAGGTGCCGGACTCAGGAATTGAGGAGGCGGCTTTGTTCAATGCTTCCAGCGCGGCTTTTTTGTCGTAGCCCATATCGACAAGAGCATTTGCAAGCTCGTTGTAAGGGGATACTTCTCCCGCCGCTGTGCCGCCTTGTACGATTTTACCCTTTAACGCAAGGATCATCTTTTGAGCCGTTTTTTTACCAAGCCCGGGTACAGCCTCCAGTCTGCCCAAATCCCCGGATTCAAGGGCACGGAGCAGCTCGCCTTGACTAATGCCCCCCATGATTTTGACGGCGCCTTTTGGACCTATGCCTTCCACTTTTAAAAGCTCAAGGAAAGTGGCGCGCCGCTGCTCTGTGGCAAAGCCGAATAATTTCATCTCGTTTTCGCGGTGGGACAGCCATGTAAAGACACGCCCCTCCTCGCCGGTTGCGCTCATATCGTCAAGATCGCGGGAAGGCACGGTTAGCTCCCACTCTACGCCGCCTGTAAGTATTAAGAGAGAGTCTCCATGTTTTTCTCTTATTATTCCGTTAAGGCTGTTAAACATAGTAATAGTATATCATGTTAGATTGAAACTTCGTCTACAGTACTTTAAAATCGAGTATGGTCGTGATGAAATTCGGCGGCAGTTCCGTGGCAAACGCGGAACGTATCCGTATCGTAGAAAAAATTGTACATAGCAGGCTGAATTTAAAGCCCGTGCTGGTACTTTCCGCTATGGGCGACACGACTGACCACCTTTTGGAAGCTGCGGAAAATGCGCTTATAAAGGGACCTGTATCTGTTGAGCCTTCGATGGAAAAAATAATGGAAATTCACCTAAGGGCTTGCAAGGATTTGGGATTGTCAAAGACTGTCCCGGATGAGATTCGTCCGCTTTTAGATGAGCTTGGAAACCTTTTGGCGGGTATATCGCTAATAAAAGAATTAACCGGCAAAACGCGGGACTACCTTGTTTCATTCGGCGAGAGGCTTTCCGTCCGCATTGCCGCGCTGTACTTCAAAAAATGCGGTATAAATGCGGCGGCAATGGACGCTTGGGATGCGGGTTTTATTTCCGACTCAAATTGGACAAATGCGGATTTAACCGAGGA
>BNVA01000257.1 GCA_025997755.1 Spirochaetia bacterium
CAGTTGTTGACAGTTTGAACGGCAGAATTCTTTATATCAACGTGATGAACAGGCTTTCGGTGGACTGCGATTGTAATGGTAATCCCGCCGAACCTGATATGCACGACATCGGCATACTCGCGTCTCTTGACCCCGTGGCGCTGGATCAAGCCTGCGTTGATCTCGTGAATACCGCGCCGGACGGAACCTCGCTTATAGAGCGTATGACATCACGGAACGGTTACCGGACTATCGATCACGGAGCGGAAATCGGACTTGGAACTAAAGTGTATGAACTCATAAAACTGTAGGGGGCGGACATGAAAAAAACGCTGTAAACAAAACAAAAAACCTTTTCATACAAACCCCCTAAAAACATAATCTATTACCAGTCCGCTTAATAAAGCAAACAGAATAGTAAACAACAAATAAAAGCAAAAGTGCTTTATGCCCAACACAATTTTAACCGCGCCTAAATTGGTAATTTTTGTGGCTGGTCCGGTTATCATAAACGCCGTGGCTGAACCCATGCTCATACCGGACACAAGCCATTGCTGTAAAAGCGGTATAGTACCACCGCCGCACATATACAAGGGAACACCGATAGTTGCCGCCATTAAGAGGCCGAAACCTTTATTGTTCACAAATAGTTTTTCAAAAACTTCCGGCGGTACATAGCGTTGAAACAGTACAGAAAGAATTATTCCTATTAAAAAATAAAGTCCGGTTGCCTTGATATTCCTGCCAAAATTTTTAAGAAACCGTAAAAGAGGATTAGGGTTGGTGTCTCGGCTTGCCATTTTTTCAAATTTTCCAAAATTGAAAAAAGGTTTATTCTTAAAAAATACTTTTGTAAAAAGCCCCGCTACCGCGCCACATACAAAGCAACTGATAAAACGTATAATCAATGCTTCCGGCCCAAGAGCGGCGCTATAAAAAAGCAACTGCGGATTAAGCAGAATGGAACTCATCATAAAAGCGGCAATCCAATCTTCCCTCATTCCTTGCACGGCGAAAGAGGCGGCAATGGGTATGGTTCCATACATACAAAGGGGAGAGGCGATACCGAGCAGTGACGCAGGAAACACACCCAGTATGCCAAGTCGTTTGTCCCGCATACCGGCAAAGAGCGCGTGTATTTTTTCTTTGCCAAACACGGAAACAACCGAGCCAAGCGCCATTCCCAAAATCCAATACCCGAAAATCTGCCGGAATTGTATATCGAAATAGTACCAAAGATAGATGAATTCCCGTTGTATGATTTCAACCATTTATGTGTTTTTCCCAAAACTGCACGGCATTACGAACCCAACCTTCTGCGGAAGTACCAACTCCAAGGCCGAAACCATGGGGCGCGTTGGGGAACACATGAAATTCAACGTCAATTCCGGCGG
>BNVA01000258.1 GCA_025997755.1 Spirochaetia bacterium
GAACAGCCCTGAGCGCCCTGATACTGTATACGTTTCTAGGGGTTGTCATGCGGTACTTCGTCAACCGTCCCATAACATGGGGGGAGGAATTCCAGTTATTCTGCGAAGTAATTACCATATTTTTCGGCGCTGGAGCTGGATTCAGACTGGGGAGTCATGTGGCCATTGATATTGTAGTAGACCTCTTTCCCAAGCGGGCACAGCGGATCATCGAAATATTTATTTGGGCTGTCTCCATTGTTATTCTGGTTTATTTTACCGTCCAGAGCGCTTCCTTTGTGCGGCAGATGTATGCGACCAAGCGCACTACGGATATTTTGGATATACCACATTTTATTACCTATTCCGCTTTTCCCATTGGCTGTGTGTTAATGGTTTTTAATTACACGGTTTCGGTGTATAAACGGTTCACCGGCAAGGAGGTGAAGGAATGACCTCATGGATTGTAATAGCCGCTGCGGCGGTGATGCTAATTTTGCTATTTCTGAAAATACCGGTTTTTATTTCCGTGCTTGCCGGTTCGGTAACATATTTTATGTTGCACCCGGAACTTCCGGCGCAGATAATGGCACAGCGGAATAGGTAATAAAATGTGGTATATCCAAAATATCCGTAGTGCGCTTGGTCGCATACATCTGCCGCACAAAGGAAGCGCTCTGGACGGTAAAATAAACCAGAATAACAATGGAGACAGCCCAAATAAATATTTCGATGATCCGCTGTGCCCGCTTGGGAAAGAGGTCTACTACAATATCAATGGCCACATGACTCCCCAGTCTGAATCCAGCTCCAGCGCCGAAAAATATGGTAATTACTTCGCAGAATAACTGGAATTCCTCCCCCCATGTTATGGGCCGGTTGACGAAGTACCGCATGACAACCCCTAGAAACGTATACAGTATCAGGGCGCTCAGGGCTGTTCCCGAAATAATCAGATCGAAATTTTGAATTTTTTTCAGCACTTTTTTATTCATACCCGCTGTCTCCTCATGGGGATAGCGCCCTCCAACATTAACATTGAAGGGCGTTTAGTGTTGCAAAACTATTTTACTTCATAGCATTTTTTACCGTGTCGAACAGCCCTGGTGTCCATTTTGATGTTATTTCCGGCAGGGAGTAGAAAGCCTGCGCCTGATTTTGGAATGCCGCTACGTTCACGGTGATGATTTCAGCTCCCTCAGATTTGAGGTCAGCCACGGTTTTGTCGGTCAGCTTATTCTGTAAATTGTTGTTGAAGATACCTGCCTCATCGCCGGTTTCCTGCAGGATTTTCTGCTGTTCCGGTGTCAGTTTGTTAAAAAATGTGGTACCGCAGACCCATGTGGTGAAGTTTTTTACGTGACCATCCAATGTAATGTACTTAGCCA
>BNVA01000259.1 GCA_025997755.1 Spirochaetia bacterium
CGTGATTGTCGAAAAAGATGCTGTTATAGCCCTTGCAGGACGCTCAGGCTGGGCAAAGGAGCAGGGGTTTTATTTTTCGATATACGACAAAAAAGAAAAACGCTGGGTTAATCCCGCAATCATTATTTCACCGCCGCCCGACTCACGCCCGCCTTCGATAAACGCGGTTAAACTTGTGGATTCAGAAAAACAGGTTTTTGATACGGCGTCTACAAGAAGATTAAAACAGGGCTTGTATTTTATTAACGTACAGGCGCAGGATACAGTGCAATCGGCTCTTGATAAGCCGCTTATGCCTCATAGAATAACAACTTCGGTAAACGGCAGCGAAACAGAAACACTGTCATTTGAAACTTTTTTTGCACGGGACGGTATGTTGATGATGTACCGTAACAGTCTTATTCCTGTGTCGCAGATTTATGCGCCATACCCGTTTATTGAAGCAGGAGAAGTTTGGTTTAACAGGGGACAGGCAACGCTTGAAATTACTGTTCATGATGTTTTTGGCAATTCACGCAGATCAGTGTTTAATCTTTTTGTAGAATGAATAGAATTATAAAAACATTCTCTACTCCGTTTAAAATTGAAGATAATCATATTACACCATGCGCCGTATGCGGCGGCAGCCGTTTTAAACATTATTTTTCCTGCGGTGATTTTTTTTATGTGCGCTGTCTTGACTGCGGTTTGGTACAAATAAATCCGCAGCCTAAAAATAATTTGGTGCTACAAAGATATGATTCATCTTACCTTGATTATGAGATCAAAAATAAAGATAAATTTGCAGACCTTGCTATGCTTTCGTTAAACGACGCAGACTTGATAGAAATTGAAGATAAACATAAAAATGATGGGGATCGAAATGCGCTTGATATAGGCTGCGCGACCGGAGCTATTGCCGCTAAACTGCGTGAAAGAGGCTGGAATGTAAGCGGCATAGAAATATGCGCGGAGCAGGCAGACTACGCAAGAAAACAATACGGTCTTGATGTCTCAAATTTACCTTTAGAAGAAAACAATTTTAATGCGGGTAGTTTTTCTCTTGTACTGGCATCGCATTTGATTGAGCATTTAACAAACCCCGCCGTTTTTGTAGAAGAAGTCTGCCGTATATTAAAAGCCGGCGGTAATTTTATAATTATTACACCTAACGTTTCCGGTTTTCAGGCAAAACTATTTAAAGGCAGATGGCGTTCCGCAATATTCGATCATCTGTATCTTTTTTCTGTAGAGACGCTTAAACAACTGTTGATACAAAAAGGATTTTGTATAGAAAAAATAGTTACATGGGGCGGTATAGCCGCCGGAGCCGCGCCTGTTCCTGTAAAAAAAATAATGGATGTTTGTGCAAAA
>BNVA01000260.1 GCA_025997755.1 Spirochaetia bacterium
GTTATAAACGGAAGCGCCGTTACGGTTACGGCAACGGCGGGAATGTTCTTGGCGGGGCTTGTGCTGCAGGATTGTGTTTTAGCTCCATGAGTGAAAGATTTTTTAAAAAACATAATGCTACGGTCATTGTAGAAAAACTTACAACAAAAGCTGTTTTTGAAAAAAATTTGATAGAAGACGGTGACAGAATTCTTATAGCGGTCTCCGGCGGAAAAGATTCTACCGTGCTTGCAATGACTCTTTCCAAAATAAAAAAAGCGGTAAAAAAAGAATATACGTTAGGCGCAATTCATATATCAAGTGATTTTTGTTCATGCTGTAAAAAAGCGGCTTTGGGTAAACGCTTGGAAGAATGGGGCATAACCTTTACCGACATTTTTGTACCGGTTATAGGCAGATTAAAAGACGGCGAAAAAATGAACTGCTACTGGTGTTCAACACAGCGGCGGACTGAATTGATCCGTTATGCGTTAGAAAACAACTACAATAAAATCGCGCTGGGACACCACCTTGACGACATTATCGAAACATTTTTTATGAATATGACATCTTACGGCGGACTTTCCACAATGGACGTACGCATGGATTATAAAAAATATCCGCTCGCGCTAATACGCCCCCTAGCCTACCTTGAGGAACGGCAGATTATCGCCTGTGCAGAAGAGAATGACATACTAAAAGCTGCCTGCACCTGTCCCTACGGCATAAATTCAAAACGCCGCGAAATCCGAAAACGCATAGCGGAATTCACCGGCAATTCCGCCGCCGTTAAACGCCGTATCCTCAAAGCCGCCCTGTGTTTAACGCCCTCTCCCTATTTTACCGAATAAAGTTTGTCCATACAGCAGGCGGATGCTGCGGTAAGGGGAGCTTGGCAATAGCTTTACATTTAATAAGGTATGCCATGTTGTTTGCAAGGACTTGCATTGTGCGCACGCCTTCCGCATCGGCGTAGACATCTTCAGGCGTAAAGCCGTGAATCTGGTTCCAGTAGCAGGAGCTTACAATGGGCATCTCCGAAATCGTAAAATATTTGTTCAACTGGTCGAATGTTGCACTTGCTCCGCCGCGTCGGCAGCTAACTATAGCCGCCCCGAATTTCATCCTTATGGCATCACGGTTTCCAAGCTGACTGTAAAACAACCTGTCAAAAAAAGAGGTTGCCGAACCGGAGGCAGATGCAAAGTGTACCGGCGAGCCAAGTATAAGACCGTCCGCTGTTTTTAGGTCCTGCGCTACGGTGTTTACCAGATCGTCTTCTATCGCGCATTTTCCTGTTTTCCCGCAGCTTCCGCAGGAGATGCACCCCGAAATAGGTTTTGTTCCAACTTGATAGATGACGGA
>BNVA01000261.1 GCA_025997755.1 Spirochaetia bacterium
GCGATGCAGCCATTTTACCTTCACCGCTTACAGGTCTTGACGCCCCTACCGTTGCCCGAAGCGGTTTGGCAGGAGTGGGTCAACAGCTTCCACCTATTGCGGGAACTGTAACGGTTGATTCAACAAACTACACCTTTAGCCACTGGATTGTTGCTCCTGAAGGCGGCAACAGGTTCTACAACACAACAGAAATAACCGGCGATACCACGCTTTATGCCAAATGGAGCGTTGCAGACGGCATTCAATATGCTTTTGGTCATAATACAGGCGCAGTCCAAACATTTACGGTTCCCGCAACCGGTACCTACAAAATTGAAGCATGGGGAGCGCAAGGCGGCGGCGGCTACACAGGCTACAATCACACCTTCTTAGACACCGGTGGTTCAGGCGGTTATTCTGCGGGGACAATTACCCTAAATGCAGGAGGAACGCTTTATGTCTATGTCGGTGCTAAAGGCGGTGCCGGAGGAGATCAGGGTAACGGTACAGGCGGTTCGGGCGGATACAATGGCGGCGGTAAAGGCGGTAATGGTGCCGTTTATAATGGTGTTAAATGGTTCGGCGGCGGCGGTGGCGGCGGCGCTTCCGATGTCCGTGTAGTAGGCGGTGCTTGGGATAATGACAGCGGTCTAAAATCCCGTATTATTGTTGCGGGCGGCGGCGGCGGTTACGGTGCCACTTCCAATGCCGGCGGCGTAGGCGGCGGAATAAATGGCGGAGACGGTACCGGCTATCAACAGATGGCAGGCGCGACCCAGAACGATGGCGGCTATTTCGGCAGAGGCACGGATGGCGGCGATGGTTATAATAACGCCGATGCTTCCGTAGAAGGACGCGGCGCAGGCGGCGGCGGTTACTATGGCGGCAGAGGCGCACTGGCAATAGTTGAAACATTTAAAAAAGCTTCAGGCTCCGGCGGTTCAGGCTACGTCAAAGGCTTACTGGAAACACCCGGCCATTCAGCCATGATGTCCACTGCACCGGAATTTACAGCTTTAACATTTACAGGCGGTGTAACAACAGCCGGACTAAACACAGGCAACGGCAAGGTGGTTATAACCTTAATATCTGATTAAAAAATAGAGAACGGCTTACGATAAAGAAGGCTAGGTACTATTCCCTAAGTGGATGGTACCTAGCCTTTTTTTATTGATTTTGACAATGGAAAAAATAACGCAAATCTTATCCTGTGTTTGCGCCCTTGATCTTATAAGTAATTACCTTATGATTTTGCAATATCATCAAGCGAAAATCCTGTGATCTCTTGTATCTGCATTGGTGTTAAAAGCCCGCTGCTCTTTAAATTTTTCACAACACTTGCGATACCCTCACGTTTT
>BNVA01000262.1 GCA_025997755.1 Spirochaetia bacterium
AATGATAGTAATGAACCCGGCTAAAAACGCCGGGATTTTTTTTGCCTAAACGGTTTTACCTGTTTCTTATTCCACCGCCCCTTCCAGAAGCTGCTTTTCGTAAAACTTCCGCATTTTGGCAACCGAGCGTGTAATCGTCCGCTCAATAGCCGGTTCTATGGAATGGGTAATCTGCTTTATAAGCGTGTCATCGACAGAATCGAGGTATTTGACCACTTCAGCCGATAAGATCGGACTGAGATTTTCTTCGTTTGGTTTGAACAACTCATAAATATCAACTTTTAGGACTTTGGCGATGAGGGCAAGCGTTTTTGGCGACACCCACTTTTTGCAGGTTTCAATGTCGCTGAGAAAAGTTGTCGAAATATCAAGTTCAAGGGCCAAATCAAGTTGGGAAAACCCAAGCCTACCGCGATACAACTTAATATTCCGGCTCAAAAGCTCTCTACATTCGTTTTCGTCTCTGTCCATAAATTGTTTCCTACCTACCTTCATTTTCGATAGGGAATTTGGCGTATTTTTTTAACTCCGCTATTAGATTGTATGGGTCACTAGACAAAAATTCAAAAAACCAATAGAGTATTGGAGGATACATCAGTCAATGGCGGATTAGAAACCGTTATCAGACTACAGGGCGGTACCGCATCACGCTTAAGAAAACGAGAATTTTATAGATTTAACTAACAGCGACACTCTATGACGTTTTCAGTTTGTTATAATGAGGCTAATACTAGAAAAAAAGGATGTTTTAGAACGATGGCAGGGATAAAAGACCGCAAGGCGACGCATGATGCAGCGCACAATGTGCGGGAGCAAAAAGTGATGGTCAACCGTATACTCGCGGTTGATGCTCTTATCCGAGAGGGTAGGTATCCCAATGCCGCCGTGATTGCCCGAAAATTGGAAGTAACACAGCGGACTATCCAACGCGACATCGAATATATGAGGGATATGTACTCCGCTCCGATTGAATACGACTATACTCATCGCGGATATTTCTATTCAGAGCCGAATTTTTTCATAAAAAGCATTGTTTTGACCGAAGGCGAGCTGTTTTCGATTGCCCTTTTTGACCATATGTTGCTGCAATACCGAAATACTCCGCTTGAAAATAATTTACGCCGGATTTTTACCAAAATTGCCCAAAGTTTGCCGGAAAATATCAGCGTTCAATCGACATTTTTGACAGATAAGATGTCTTTTATTCCAGATGCGGCGGGAAAGGTAGACCCAAAAGTTTTTTCTTGTGTTTTTACCGCTCTAAAAACAAAAAATACTATCACTTTTGATTATCAGCCATTGTCAAAAGAGACGTTTATGAGGCGGACGGTTGA
>BNVA01000263.1 GCA_025997755.1 Spirochaetia bacterium
TTTAGTTTTGATGCTAACTCTTGGAATACAGGTTTTGACGGCAAGGACGGTATTAAGTTTGAAGTAAAGCCAATTGACGGTCTTAATGTCGGTTTTCATCTCGGTAGTCAAAAAGCTGGAAATTCCAATGTATTCGATGGATTTGGCAACGGCTACCCCAACTACTTTGTAGTCGGTGCTAAATATGATCAATCTCTCTTCGGCGTAACCCTAGCTGCAAAGATGAACAACGGCATAAGACATGAGTATGTAGACGGTACTGCTGACAACATTAGCCCATATCGTGGTGACCCAACAATCGGGAATGGTACATATGAGTATAGTGTGGTAAATGGTGTGGATAGCCGTCCCCAATTTCTCGCCAATATTTCCAATGCTAATAATTTTGGGGATAACAAAGGCTATTTTGGTACTTTCAATTTCCTTCTCAGTTTGGCATTCAAAGGTACCGATGACCTCCCCCTCTATGTCGGATTAGATTTAGTGGGAACTAACGTAGGTGCCGGTAAATCTACCATTTACTATAAGAGCGGCGTTAATGGAACAGAATGGAAAACAGAAGAATGGACACCGGAAACTTTTGTTCTTGCCGCTTTAAAAGCCGAATTTGGCGTTAGCGATGCTCTAAAAGTTGGTCTTAAAATAAAAGATATGCAGTTTGCAGATACTCTGTATACAAAAGATGCTTCCGAAGATGATCAAGGTAATGCCACAGGCGGTTTTGGTCTTTTCTTCCCCATTACCTTTAACCCCTATGCGGAATACAAACTCAACGATCAGCTTACATGCGGTTTCGACCTAGGTTTTCATGTTAACCAGGGCGGCTCAAGTCAGTTCGGCTTTACCGTTAAACCCTCTGCCACCTTCGACCTTGGCAACGGTGCAAAGTTCGTAGTTTATGATGAAATCGGCTTCTATAACAAATCGCACAGACCTTGGAACGAAGATGACGGTAAATTAAACAGCGGCAGCAGAAAGCACCCCTTTGATCAAAATTTTGCGGAACTCGGCGGCTCAAACGGCACCAAGAATACGCTCCAGTTCGACTTTGTTTACAGTTTCTAGTCTAGCGTAGTATAGGATTTTTTCCTTTCGATCTTAACCACCCGGTCACTTTGTGGCTGGGTGGTTCTTTTTGGCGGTGTGTACTGTGCCGCCAAGAATTTAACCCTAACCACACGAATTACACGAACAAACCACAAAAAATCTCCTGCCATACAAGCGTTATGCGGAATTTCGCCGTACATAGGGTACTAAATCTATATGGAGGCGTTATGGAAAATGAGTTAGTATCCCTGCTAAACGATTATGTTTTTAAACTTGTCTT
>BNVA01000264.1 GCA_025997755.1 Spirochaetia bacterium
ATCGGCCGTTAAATTGTTATAAGAGGTTTCAAGCCTAGACGCGCTTTTGTCTAAAGAAAAGTCCGCCCGTTTGGAATTCATAAACGCTGCGGCCTGCGATATGGAAAATGATTTTTTTGCCCGCGATTCCTCTTGTGACAGTTTTTCCATCTGCAGTCTTTTCTGGAAATTTATTTCCTCTTTTTCATCCGCGCTCTGCCGGTTTAATGAAATCGTATCGCCTAAAGATTTTCCTATTGCGGCAAATATTGAAGATATTGCCATTACTGCACCTCCGCGTTTACTGCAAGAATTGTACACGGCTCATTTTTGTCGTGAACAAGGCAAAAAAACACATCCCTGTCCCAGCCTGACGGAAAGGGTCTTTTTATCACGCCCGAAAAAGGTTCTTCATTTCCCGTGATTGTCTCTACTTTGTTATCCGGCAACGCGATAAGTTTTGGAAAAGTTGAATCTAAAAAACGGATAGCAAGACTTGTAATACGTTTCTTGGAAGAGGAATTAGAGGATGGATCATTCGCGATAACGGGCATAGACACGCAGACAGATGTATAAGGGATACCTTCCCCGCCTTTGTAATTATCAACCTGTAAAGAGCTGTCAAACTTTAAAAGGACATTTTCATCATCAATATTGGCGGACAAATAAATATCATCTTCGCCCGACACCCCGGGAGCCACGGCAATACCGTTGATAACGCCCCTGCCCAGTTTGCAGCGGCTCCACGCGGTAACGCCGTTTTCAAGCAGCAGCACGGCAAGCTCGCCGTTTTCTTTAACCACAAACAGTTTGTTAAGCGGCGTGGAAGAAAAATCCATATACTTTATTTTTGAATCGCTTACCACTTCTGGATTAAGTATAGTAACGTCTCCGGTGCGGTAGCCTTCTTCCTGCGCGGGAATGTAATAGTTACGCAGTTTCTTTTTACCGCTTAAAGCGAAGGCTAGGATTTCGGCAAAGGATACCGGCTGCAGTCTGTCATTCCCGTTACGGCTCCGCTGCTGCGCCTGAATGTTGAGGGCGTTAATCCCCTGCGGCAGGTACCACTCCGCTCCCTGTGTTCCCACGATAAGCGCACGGTTATTGGCAAGCCAGCGTATCTCGTCCGAGGTGTCGCTATCAAGCTCAAACTCAAAAGAATTGTCTGATGTAATCTCGTAATCGGATTTAGCCGTATAACGGTATTCAGGCACGGAAGGATTTTTCCAAAGAGACGCCTGCACATGGATTGTGATACCGCGTCCTATACCGTTTCTGTTATAAATACTTTTAACAATCTCGTCCCATGTAGAGCCGCGCGCCATAACACCGTCGTATAAAAACTC
>BNVA01000265.1 GCA_025997755.1 Spirochaetia bacterium
TGGTATGGCGCTTGAATATGTACCCGATGACAAAAAGACTCCTGAAATTTGCCTAGACGCTGTTCAACAAAATGGTATGGCGCTTGAATATGTACCCGATGACAAAAAGACTCCTGAAATTTGCCTAGACGCTGTTCAACAAAATGGTATGGCGCTTGAATATGTACCCGATGACAAAAAGACTCCTGAAATTTGCCTAACCGCTGTTCAAAAATATGGAAAAGCACTTGAATTTGTGCCCGATGATAAAAAGACTCTTGAAATCTGCCTTGCCGCTGTTCATCAAGATGGTTCGGCACTTCAATTTGTGCCCTATGATAAAAAGACCTATGAACTCTGCCTAGCCGCTGTTCATCAAGATAGTTTGGCACTTCGATATGCGCCGAACGAAATGAAGACCTATGAACTCTGCCTAGCTGCTGTTCGACAAGATGGTAAGGTACTTGGAGATGTCCCCAAAGAAATGAAGACCTATGAACTCTGCCTAACCGCTGTTCAACAAAATGGTATGGCGCTTGAATTTGTGCCCTATGAAATGGAAACTACTGAACTCTGCCTAGCCGCTGTTCATCAAGATGGTTTGGCACTTCGATATGTGGCTTATAAAAAGAGAACTACTGAAATCTGCCTTGCCGCTGTTCATCAAGATAGTTTGGCACTTCGATATGTGCCGGACGAAATGAAACCATATTGCGACGCTAAATTTTTTAACAATTGCGGGAATGCCTATTATGAGAAAGGCGAGTACGACAAAGCCATTGCGGATTATATAGAAGCTATATGGCTGAAACCTGATTATGCCAAGGCTTTTCGAGGTCGAGGATATGCATATCGACTCAAAGGTGAATACGACAAAGCCATTGCGGATTACTCAGAAGCCATACGGTTAGACCCTGATGATGCTGTTGCTTTTAACAATCGTGGATTTGCCTATGATGAGAAAGGCGAATATGACAAAGCCATTGCGGATTACTCAGAAGCCATACGGTTAGACCCTGATGATGCTGTTGCTTTTCACAATCGTGGATTTGCCTATGATGAGAAAGGCGAATATGACAAAGCCATTGCGGATTGCTCAGAAGCCATACGGTTAGACCCTGATGATGCTGTTGCTTTTAACAATCGTGGACTTGTCTATAATAATAAAGGCGAATATGACAAAGCCATTGCGGATTGCTCAGAAGCCATACGGTTAGACCCTGATGATGCTGTTGCTTTTCACAATCGTGGATTTGCCTATGATGAGAAAGGCGAATATGACAAAGCCATTGCGGATTGCTCAGAAGCCATACGGTTAG
>BNVA01000266.1 GCA_025997755.1 Spirochaetia bacterium
CAGACATTACAAGCGGAACAATTTTTGCATTGGCTTCTATCTCGGTTGCCGGATCATAAATTCCCAGTTTTCTCATTGAAGCATTATTACCAAACTGCATTTCAAGATTTTTCAAAGGGTCATCGGCATATTTAATTGAATATTCCTTGGACAGTTGCTGCGCCAGAGTAAAGCTTTTCGCCTGTTCTTTTTGTAGCGATATATTCGCCAGCCGGTTACCGAAACTAACCTGGCTTTGCCTTCCTATTTCGTTGTAGTATTTCTGAAGTGCGTTGTTATCCGCCCTGTGTTTTGAGAAGAAACTATCAAGCTCTTTATTCCAGCCGTCAACATACTGTTCGTAAGGAAGGTCTGAACTTTTTATTTTAAGCAAATAATTGTTCTCTAATTCTTCCAAATCAAAACTTGTTTTTTGCGCGGCAAGCCTGTTTTGTTCCTGTTTTCTTTCATCAAAAATAGTATTGACGGTTTGCACCAGGCCGTAACTTGCGCCCAGCGCATCGGAAAGTGTTTTGTGCTGCATATATTACCTACCTACATTTGAAATTTAATTTGACTTTGGAAACTTGGCGTTTTAGAATTTAAATTATAATTGTTAAAATTTGACGCGTAAAAGTTAGAATTTTGCGGTGTAACAGTATTTGCGGGAAGTGCCTTGCCGTATTGATCCTGCGTTTGCTTTTTTTCAAATAAAGCGGCAATATCCGGCGCGGCGGTTTGACCGCCCGAAATCCAGATTGTCGCGTAATCAAGCGCGGTAGGGTTTGCCGCTTTCTCGGCTCTTGACGCGAGCTCGTTTATTGTATTTCTTTCTCTTGCAAAGTCTGTCATCTGATCCTGGAAAGCGCCGTAGGCTTTACCGCCTTCCTGATATGCCTGCCGCAAATCCTGAACCTGCCTTCTTCCTTCGGATAATTCGTAGAAGCCGCTGTCCATCGACTGCAGGCTATTTTGTAATTCTCTTTCGTTTCCTATAGCCTGCGCCCTAAGCGCGTTTTCAAGATTACTTTGGTAAAGGTTTTGTTCATTTGCCGCAGCTTCATAATTTGTAGATGATGAACGGACGCCGGAATAGCCCAGCCCCGCGTAAGCGCTGCCAAGGCTTTGATCAAGGCTCATCTGCGCCATAGAGTTTTTTAATCCCTGAGCTTCGGCATTCAAATTGTAATCGGCCGTTAAATTGTTATAAGAGGTTTCAAGCCTAGACGCGCTTTTGTCTAAAGAAAAGTCCGCCCGTTTGGAATTCATAAACGCTGCGGCCTGCGATATGGAAAATGATTTTTTTGCCCGCGAT
>BNVA01000267.1 GCA_025997755.1 Spirochaetia bacterium
AACAGGCTCCCCGCCTTCCAGTACCGCCACACAAGAGTTTGTGGTTCCTAAGTCAATACCAATAATTTTTCCCATCTTTCTCTCCTCCATAAAACTTTTTTTTATAATTTAGAAACTAATTTCTAGTTTCCGGTTTCTAGTTTATTCAGGCATTATAACCTTTACCTTTGCCGCGCGTATAACCCTGTCTTTTAACGTATAGCCCTTGGCAAAATCTTCTTTAACGATAGCTTCAGTTAGCTCCGGCGATTTTTCCATCATAAGAGCCTCGTGACGCATAGGATCGAAGGGTTCACCTTCCGAATCAAAACGCTTTAGCCCCCACTTGTTTTCAAGCTGAGAGAGAAGGCGTTTTTCTATCATGCTTATGCCTTCGCACAAAGCGTTAAAGTCGCCCTCCGTTTTGCCGGAAGCCTCGCCAGCTTTTATTGCCCGATCAAAATCGTCGAGTATGGAAACAAGGTCTATCAACAAACTTTGATTTGCAAAATCAATAGAATCCTGTTTTTCTTTGTTCATCCGCTTGCGGAAATTCTCAAAATCGGCAGCCTTACGAAGATACTGATCGTTTAATTCGGCAACTTTTTGTTCAAGAGATGCAATTTTTTCTTCGCTAGTCTGGGGTTTAGCTTCAGCCTGTCCTATTTCCACGCCGTCTGAACCGGCGCCGTCCGTGTCGCCTTCACAAGCCTCGTTCTGCCCGCAAGACTCTTTATTGGCATTTTCCGTGCCTTCGGCATCCGTTCCAAAAGCCACGGCTTCAGTTTCGTTAGAACCGGAGATTACCGGAGCCTCCGCCTCGCTGCAAGCATTTTCAACCGTTTCATCTTTTTTATTATCATCTGTAAGTGCCATGTCTAAAAACCCTTTTTTATAATTTTTTTATTTATATCCAAAAAATACAAATAATCGGCAAAAAGGTCAAGAAAAATTCTCTTGTTTTCCTGCCGATAATATGGAAAAAATAACACAAATCTTATCCTGTGTTTGCGCCCTTGATCTTATAAGTAATTGCCTTATGATTTTGCAATATCATCCAGCGAAAATCCTGTGATCTCTTGTATCTGCATTGGTGTTAAAAGCCCGCTGCTCTTTAAATTTTTCACAACACTTGCGATACCCTCTCGTTTTCCTTCAAGTTTTCCTTCAAGTCTTCCCTCTCGTTTTGCTGTTACGAGTTGGCTCTGTGTGTCCAATATGTATTTTTCCCTGCTGCGCAGCCATGCGCGTTCTTCTTCGTCTTTGCTGATGGATATTAAAACTTCACTTGCCATTTCTATACCTTCCT
>BNVA01000268.1 GCA_025997755.1 Spirochaetia bacterium
TAATATACTAAAAAAACAGGCAGTTAGCAATGAGCATTTGTAAATGAACTTCAATTCGTACTACAAACGGAGTTCACGGAGAACACAGAGAGTAAATTGAGGACGGGGACGCAAATTGCCCCCGTCCATACCGTTGTAGTTTATTGTTTTATCCAAATAAGAGTTGAGTTCTCTGTATTGCCGTTAATTCCAATAAGTTGTCCTGAGGAATTGATGGTTCCGGTATCTGTTCCACCTCCAAAACTGACAGTTACGGTATTACCGCTATAAGTATAAGTACCTGTCCCTGTACTGGCAAGATCGGCGTATTTTGAATTCGAAAAGTTAACACTCATGTTAGTAGTAAATGTCATAGTAAGCTCGTCAAGTTGTCCTCTTGAATTAGTTAAGGGTTCGTCAGATTCAACCCTGTGGGTACATTTCCAAGTTCCTGCAAAAGGATTTGTTCCAGTACTCCCGCCGCTTGTTGCTTCCGTTAGGCTTGCGACTGCTATTTCAGTACCGCTGTCCGGTTTTATTGTCAGGCTTGTAAGTCCGCCTGATGATATTGTCGCGCTAAATGTCTTACCTGAACTTGATGTAAAGGTAAGTGTTACGCTTGTGACTTTAGCTGTCCCCGAGCTTCTACTAACGCCGCCTATCTTTATGGTATAGCTGTATGTTGTGCCTGAAACTACCGAACGCTCCGCAGGTATGTAAACATAGTCAACATAGTCGATAGCGGCAATACCGGAACTTTTTGCAGATTGAGGTGTCAGGGTTATCTCAACGGCACCCTCACCGGAAGAGCCGGTATACGTCGTTGTACTTCCGGTACTCCCCGCTCCGCCGCCGCCACTTCCTCCACCGCAGCTCGAAAACAATAATCCGAATGTTAGAACAGTTCCTAACATTCCCGCCATGAGCATCTTGCCCCACTTTTTTGTAATTTTCATAATTACCCATCCTTGTGATTGTGATTTACGGACATACTATCCGTTATTTTTATCCGCTTTAGCAAACGAAATAAATATTTTTTAACCTCAAAGACTATGTTGTATATGTGATATAGGTTAAGAAACGAAGATAGTACACCTATCTCGTGTGTTGTTCGTGAGGGTTTGTGTGGTTCGTGGTTAAAATTCTTAGGTTTTTTTAATACGCATTTTTGAGTAAAATACGCGGGGGGGGGGGGGTAGAATTTTTCAATTTTTTGACCGTATCACCCATGGTTTTTAAAGGGTATACCGGGAAAAGTTTTAGTGTCAAGCGTCGGCATGGTAAATGAATTATAAATTTTTTCGATC
>BNVA01000269.1 GCA_025997755.1 Spirochaetia bacterium
TAAGTTTTATGGGGGTATTGACACTGTTTTTGAGTTCCAATGAGGTTGGCACAAAGTTTAGCCCACTGTACTGTGGAATAGCTTTAATGAGAGTATTTATACTTTTATAAACACTCTTAATATTACTTTCCAATATTTGCAATCTAGAGGTTTCTTTTATGTTCTCGCTATATAATTCGAGAGCATAATTTAATGTTTCTTCAGCTTTTAAATTTGTAAGCGATAATGTAGCTATCCGCATACATATATCTGTAAGAGAACACTGCGGGTCCAAATCCACCAATAAAACTCTTTTATTGTGTTTTTTAGCCAAACCAGCCCCAATCTCAAATACTGTGGTCGTTTTTCCAACACCACCCTTATAATTACCGACAAATATTTTCTTCGCCATAATTGCATTCCTCCCCTTTCATCACAAACTTCACCAAAATATTTATATCTGATTATAACTGAATTCAAAAACAATGTCAATACCCCCATAAAACTTAAAATCCTACATTTTTGTAGCTTTTTAGCATATAGGGCACCTCTAAAAACTCATGCGCCGTAATCTTGCTTGTCTTTTTCCGCATGTTTTTGCCAAAAATGCTCGCCTTAAACCCATTATGTCTGCGCTTTTTAGCTTCAGCCTGCGAAAAATCCTACGCAATATTACGTGCCCTAGTTTTTAAAAGTGCCCTACCATGATTATTTATTCTTGCACTAAATTTTTGCGGCATTGCACATAACGTGAAAGCTATACGACGTTTTTGCGGTTGCGATAAAGGAAACCGTAGGTTTCCAGCAACCGCAAAAATGTGCCGGAGAAAAACCCCACAAAGGGCGAAGCCTGACTGGGGTTTTTCGTAGGCCAAGCCGCTACTGCGGCGCAGCGTATAGCGTATGTTATGTGCAGTTTGGGCCCTTCATACAATATTTATCAATTTTTATATTAATGACGCAATACTTCAACGATTTAATTCATTTATATATTTTTCCATTAAATCTGGAAAAAACAACTTTTCTGAAAACAATTTTAATAAGCATAAAACCTTTTTATTAAAAATAGCATCTTTTTTTGCTTTTTTAATAAGGAGAGCATGTTTACTATCGGTCATAAAAAAAGCAATTATCTCAGACCTATCTTCTTCTTGTCCTAATGTTGAGTATTTGTTCAAAAATTAGATGAAACATCAGCAAAAAATACTAAACTTTCAATATATAATTTGCATATACAATTATATTTAGCAATTACAAATACTGATGAAAATGGTCAGAAACATAATCTACAGTTTTA
>BNVA01000270.1 GCA_025997755.1 Spirochaetia bacterium
ATTGTCAAAAACATAAATTGTATCGGGACGCGGGTTGCCGCTTGCAATAATATTTTTTTCCTGCAATTTTATTGTCTCAAATTTGTTCATATCCTTACGAGTAATGTAGTTGTCGTTTATTGAAAGTTTATTGTATTTTCCAAGATATGTATAAGCCAAAAGCTGCGAGTACAAATCCCAATTATTCGGCAGTTGATCAAGGAATATTATATGCTGCGATTCGACGGCAAGACGTTCCCATTCGGGAGATTTAAACTGGGACTGCCATGTTATACGTTGTTTTAACGGATCGCCCTTTGATTTAAAAAATCCGTTTAAATCCTGAAATTGAAAGATGAGTAAAACAGCAAGTACAATTACAGAAACTTTTGCGGGCAGGTCTTTTTTTATCCTCCACAGAACAAATGTAACACCCATGTAAATCACAGGCCACATCATTCTGCCTGAGCTTCTAAAGGGATTCCACAACTTTTCGATAAAACCCGGAATATCGTAGGTAAAAAGAGTTTTATCGTTTAACGTAACGGTAGGAGAAAGTGCAAAAATAAGACAGGCTAGAGCAACAAGAAAAGCCAGTATATATTTTATCCGTTTGTTCTTGTCTGCAAAAACTTCCTTGTATCTAAACGCTTTACTAACAAGAAAGGGTAGCAGTATAACTAATCCTAAAATGATGCCAAAGCCTATATATGCATACCCCTCGTATTGACCGTTAGTTGCCGTAGGCAGGTCTTTTAAAAATTTTGAGACACCCATGGGATTAAACAAAGAATTCAAATTGGTATTATAGTATCCAAGACCGAATGCTGCCGCGCTTTCCAAAACACCTTTTCCTGACGTTGAATTGCTAAAATGCGCAAACATCCCATTATAAGCCTGTAAAATAATTTCAAACACAAAGGCGATAGCACCAGGTAAAAATGAAAGAACAATTTTTTTTGTTTTTATGTAATCGTCTATTAAATCTGCGATCATAAAGAAGCAGATCACAGGGACGAGGTAAACACCAAAAAGATTTTCGGAGAGATACATCATTGCGCACCATATAATAGTTGTCTTTTTAAAACTTCGGACTTCTTTTTTTGAGACCATGATATATATCAAAATCAAGAAAGCAAAATGTGCGGCAAATATGCCGTGATAGTTCACGCGGAACAGCATTGGAGCCGAGAGTAAAAAGAATACTGAACCGAGTGCGCTAAACAACACATCTTTGGTAAGTTTTTTTAAAATCAAACCGCCCATAGCGCCCTGTAAACAATAAATGACAAG
>BNVA01000271.1 GCA_025997755.1 Spirochaetia bacterium
ATTTACGGCAGCGCTTGCGGGGGCAGAACAAAATGATAATGCTATTGATGTAATTGTCAACAATTTTGGTTCGCGATCCTATTCTGCGGTAAAAATACCAAAGACCGATTTAGACAAAATTGTTAATGCCGGTGTACGTGCCCCAAGCGCTTCAAACAAACAACCGTGGAAGTTTATCGTTGTACAAAATCCTGCTCTTACAGCAAAAATTATTCCCGATGCAAAAGACGGTAATGTAATCATTGTAGTAACAGCGTCGGCAGATACAAAAAATGCAAGTGTTACTTTGGACTGCGCTTTGGCTTCAGAAAATATCTACCTTGCGGCACAGGCATTGGGTTATGGTTCGCGCATATACACGGGTCCCATTGCAAAAGTAAATAACGACTTAAAAAAAGAATTGGGTCTGAGCGCCGGTGAAAACGCTTTTATACTAATACGCATTGGCGTATTGCCAGCCGGTGTAGATGCCGTTACCAACGCCTCCCCGCGAAAACCTGCAAGTGATGTTGTAACATATAAGTGACGTCAATTATTGTAGATAAAGGCTCACTATCGCCTAAGCAATTGCAGTGATTTGAGTATCGACTGTTCATCAACAAGTTTACCGGATGTATATTTGTGTATAATACTCGAAATAAGCGTTTGGTACGGAAGACCTTCGTCGGCTGATTTTTGTTTGACCTTTTCCAAGTCATACTCCGAAATGCGTATGTTTATGTTTCTTGTTTTGTTTGCAGAAGCGATAATCATTTCAATTTCCGCCTGCTCGTTTTCCGTAACCGGTATTAACAATTTTGTCTAAATCGGTCTTTGGTATTTTTACCGCAGAATAGGATCGCGAACCAAAATTGTTGACAATTACATCAATAGCATTATCATTTTGTTCTGCCCCCGCAAGCGCTGCCGTAAATAAAACAAAAAAAGCAATTTGTAATTTTTTCATTTTCAACTCCTATTTTACTCAACCTTAAACTTTGAGACCTCGCCGTTTAGGGCGTCGATGTTTGTTTTGTTTTCTCCGCTTATTTCATTGACACGGACAACCGCAATATTGATCTGCTCCGCCCCTTTTGCCATTTCTTCCATTCCGTTTGCCATCTCTGCGGCAATGCCTTCCAGGTCCTTACTCTGCCGCATTACCCCATGCTGGTGGTAGTCCTACTGATATTCGTGATATTTAATTTTTTTATCGCGGGCGCTCTAAAACCGCTCAAGTATACCATGGAGGTGTTAAAAGAAATTTCCGCCGATTGGGATTTGACACGGCA
>BNVA01000272.1 GCA_025997755.1 Spirochaetia bacterium
CATCATGATTTGTAAATAAAACATATGAACCAATATCCCTGAAATTTTCATCCGACAAATTATGTCCCATGAGTTGGATTTGGCTCCAAGAAACATCATTTCCTACAACAAGTTTAACAGAAGTAAATTTTGCTAAACCAAATACAGAAGTATTTTCTCCACATGCAACATCAAGTATTTTTTCAGGAGAAACACCTTCGATTAAATTATTCATTTTATCATAAAAGTCTTGAACAGAATATTCATACCCAATATTTCCAAATATGTTGAACAGCCTTTTTACAAAAATATCATGAAATTTATACCGTCCTTTATATTTAATGTTTTCAGATATTTCTTCTTCAACAACATTGTCAAAATTTAATTTATTTATGTGCTCTATAGCTATATCTAATGCTTCTTGATTATGCGTAAGACTTGTTATAATACGAGTATCATTATAGTTTAATAAATGACATCGTGTATGAATTGCACTTTTTAAATCCTTATGTGGATCTATATTCCTTATCCTAGAAATAAAAGCTATACCTTTATGCACCGTTTTCTGATTTTCATAAATAAATGTATTTTCAAGAAATGCAATAGGTTCAATTTCTCCAAATTCTAAATTTGTAATTGCCTTAGAAGCATGTCGATTACAAGCATCAATAAATGTTTCTTTTAAATCATTTCTTAATCCACCACCAATTACAACCCAATTCAGTTTATTATTAGCAAATGAACGTTCTAAGAGTATTTCGCTATATTTAGTATATGGAATAATTAGTATGTAGTATCTTCGAGATTTACAATAATCAAAGGCATTTTTATCATCTAATTCTTCTTTGTAAGCAATTCTTGGAGCGGATGAGTATATATCTTTATAAATATTATATAAATCATCTTGATATGCATCAAGATCTTTATAGGCTCTATACGCTATACGTGTATCAATAGTAAAATTTGATTCATCAGCCATAATCATTCCTCCAATTAGTGAATAACGTTATCAATTGATTATAAATTATTATCTTCATTTTGTAAAGTTATTTTGTACCCGTTCATGAGGTATATCTATATATAGTCTAGTATTATTTTTACAACACTATATATAGTGTATACTAGAAATTTCAAATTCTATGACACGCTATATGTAGTGTATATATACAAATAAAGGCAATATATATAGCGGTGTGACCGGTTACGTTATTTTTTCATTTTAAATAAATTTTGCGGGCATTTCGCATAACGTTCCGGCTGTATATGACGTTTTTGCGGTTGCGATAGAG
>BNVA01000273.1 GCA_025997755.1 Spirochaetia bacterium
AAAGCCTTTCAAGCGGATTTAAGATTCCCCAAAACCCGCCAGAATTTGATACGGATTCAAGCCGTAAACCGGTATAACCGAATTCATTTGCACCGTTGTCGTATACGGCAAGCGTTTTTTGAATCTTTGGGCCAAGATAGAAACGGAAGGTGTCGCTTGTGCGTGAGCCTGAAACCGGCGGACGGACAATGAACAGCCTTGATGCCGACGGTAAACCTTGCTCATCAGGATGTACCGAAAAAACATACTCATAAGGTGTCGCATCGGGTACCGCGATAAACGCAAAATATTTACCAACTACCGCCGCCCACGAGACATGTGTATTTACTACAACATCCTGTTTTTCGGTTACCTTTTCCCGCTTCTGTTTGCCGTTTGCAAAAGTTTGATAGTGCCGGTAGTCGTAACGCTCGTCCAGTTTTTCAAAAGGCGGTCCAATCTGGGGACCAAAGGCTATTGTATAGGCGGCGCTTTGCCCGCCCGAAGTAAAGTTAAGGGATGTCGCGGAAGCTCCGCCGTCAAGGGTTACAACAAGCTCGAACATATATTCGGAAGGTTTAAAATTGTAACGCTTGGTTAGCCTTAAAATTTCACCGTTCAACAGAAAATCACGATAAAATTCAACTGAATAGTCGGAAATTCTATTTACCTTGAAGTAGGAAGTTATGGGTTTTGAGTTCCGGTTTCCAAGGGCTATGCTAAAGGCATGAGGCGCGTTGCTGCCTGCAAGAATCATATCAACCAAATTCTCGCCTTCACGATGCTCCTTTAACTTGAACGACACCAAGTCTCCGCCGGAATTTGTAAGATCGGCAATTATAAGCGGCGTTTCTATGATAACGTGCTGCTCGGTTTGCGGAAAATTTTCATCCGCCGCCTCGTTCAATACTAAAGTCCCCTGCTCCTTAGGCTGAGTGCCGGATACGCCGTCCGGTATGGGAGCAGGTACCGGCACGGGAGCGGGCTGCTCTGTTTGAGAAGGATTTTGCGGTATTACATTCGGCTTTGGCGGGAAAAACTTGTATTGAATGATGTAGAACGATGTAACAACAAAGATCGATAAAACAACGGCAAGAATAGTTCTTTTTTCCAATTTAACTCCTCTAACGGTTTTCCCTCACGTAAACTTGTACGGATGGGGGCTAAACTGTGCACCGCACAATTTAGATATGTTCTGGTACCGGATCATATCCACCCTCATGGAAAGGGTGGCAACGCAACAAACGCCTTACGGCTAAAAACACGCCTCTAAATACACCGTGCTTTT
>BNVA01000274.1 GCA_025997755.1 Spirochaetia bacterium
TTCTCCATTAAGAATTGCACAAATCCCTGTAAGCGATTCTTTTGCCATGTTTATACGTACATCACGATCCCATGTCCCTATATGGGGAGCCAGCACCACATTATCAAGCTCAAAAAGTTCCGGGTTTATCTCCGGCTCAAACTCGTAGACATCCAGTCCGGCTCCGGCAATAGTTTTTTTCTTTAACGCCGCAACTAACGCCGCTTCGTCCACTATCTTACCTCGGGCGCTATTCACTAAAAAGGCATCGGGCTTCATTAACGACAGAGTTTTCTCATTTATAAGATGATGATTTTCAGGTAAATAGGGACAATGAAGTGTAACAAAATCGGAAGTCTTAAGCAGCTTCTCAAATGGAACCTTGTTTACACCGTTTATAGGTTCCTTCACGGGAATATCATTTGTCCGACCGGAATATATCACATTTAAACCAAGACCTTGGGCTTTTACCGCGACCGCTTTTCCAATCCTGCCAAAGCCGATAATCCCGAGTGTTTTACCATATAGACTGGCATTCCCGCTGCTAAAATGATCGGTAGTCACACACCGCTTCGCGTGCCGGCTTAGTCTGTCCAACCTGCTGACATTTCGGGCTGCGTCCAAGAGAAGGGCAATAGCTAACTCTGCTGTCGGATGTGTAACCGAATTAGGAGTATTGATTACTGCAATACCTTTTTTCCCCGCGTATTTGTAATCTACAGAATCGCATCCCACTCCCAGACGCCCTATAACTTTGAATTGCGCTCCGGCGTGATCGATCAGGTCTTTGCCAAACGGAAGCAGATCGATCAGTATCGCATGTACATCCTTCAGCTTTGTTATTACTTCCTCTGCAGAGAATTGTCCGGTAAGTTCTTCTTTCGGATACACAAGTTCAAAATCATCAGAGACAAAATCAACTACTTCCTGCGGAATCCAAAAAGAAAACGCTATTTTTTTCTTCATACAATTTTCATTTTATATAGTAACACCATCTTTGAAAATCGCCAAGCCTCCGAGCCCACGATCCACACCAAAAAAAAGCCCCCTTGGAGAGGGGGCTTAAAGTTAAACTAAGGTGAAGAACTTAGTTTACTACTGCCTAATTAGGGAATGACCTTAACTACCCAACCAGACTTTTGTTCCGCACCGATAGAAGTAGACCACACGAGGTAAGTTCCAGCCATAGTACTACCATCAATACCAGCAATACCACTAGTACCAGCAGCACTACTACCATCGGGATTGTAAAGATCCATACCATTATTTAATGATGCTAAATCTAAT
>BNVA01000275.1 GCA_025997755.1 Spirochaetia bacterium
AATAACCCAAGAACACAGTTTGGGTTTTCCCATTTCCGTCAACGAAGAGCGCAGAAAGCGAATGCGGAAAATTAAGTCCGTAAACCTGCACCTGTAAGGATTTGACAGCACCTACATTTTTGACTACGAGGAATGTTTAAAAGAACATGAACTAATAACCAATGAATTGGAGCATTTTATTGATGAGATTTTAAGCGGGCTTACGTCTCAACTAACCGTAAAAGGACGTGTAAAGAGTTTTATCAAGATATGGACGGATTCGTACCCGAATTCTTTAAACGAATAACCTGAGCCTTTTCGTTCCGTTTCTAAAACTTCAAAATATTTCCCTATAATTTTCTCTACCTCGGCTGTATCTTCAATGAAAGGACAAACAATCCGTATTCCTATTTGATCTGGAATTATTACCTCGCCGCCCTTCTCACTTTCTTTTGAATAACGCAGGTATTTTTTAAAGAAACTTTCAAAACTCTTTACACGTCCTTTTACGGTTAGTTGAGACGTAAGCCCGCTTAAAATCTCATCAATAAAATGCTCCAATTCATTGGTTATTAGTTCATGTTCTTTTAAACATTCCTCGTAGTCTTTTTTAAGAGCTCTTTTGTCCGGGAGCTTATCATGCATTTTTTACATCCATGTTTAATAAAAAATGTCCGAGCCAACTGACCCGGACATTTCTTATGCCTTTTATCTGACTAATACAGCCGCAACGTATTAAGCGCTACTACTGATTTGCCCCTGTATTGGCATCTGTCCTGTTACCATCCGAGAAGTTGCTTTCGGGAGCTTTCTTCTGGCTTTCCAGATAACGGAATACCTGATCTTTGCCGAAGTCTTTGCGTTCACGTTTCTGCCTGTCGGCTTCACGTTCGGTAATGATATTCCACGAAGACTCATCATCGATATCCTTATCGGTTTCAAGCTCCGCCTTATCGTAGACTATCTGAACATCCTTGAAGTAAGCTACAAAATCTCCGCCATCGCTGGCTCCGTCACGTTGAATAAGAAAACCTGCGAAACGCAGATACGGCGAATATGTAGGATAAAGCGGATAAATACGGAGTGATCTGGCGCGGACTTCACTAATATACTGGGGATTGTCCCAAGCTAACTTAGCCCATCCGTCAAAATTTAAATAACCCAAGAACACAGTTTGGGTTTTCCCATTTCCGTCAACGAAGAGCGCAGAAAGCGAATGCGGAAAATTAAGTCCGTAAACCTGCACCTGTAAGGATTTGACAGCACCTACATTTTTGACTAC
>BNVA01000276.1 GCA_025997755.1 Spirochaetia bacterium
TGTTGCCCATGAATAACTAATTCCAAGTGTTTGAAAAAGACGTTTTGAATTATCCATACTTAAAGGAATCCCAAACCGTACTAAAACCCCTAAAAAAACAATCGATATACCATACATTATATAATATAGTATTTTTTGTACTTTTGCGGGGAACCGTGTTACCAGCATATCAACGCGCACAAAATCCGCCCTGCGCAGCGCTACATCGGCTGCAAAAAATACAACCCATGCAAATAACAAAAGTGAAATATCCTGCGCCCAGTTAATCGGATGTTTAACAGTACGCGCCACTGCCGACGCAAATACTAAAAATGTAATAAATGTGATAAATGCAGAAACCAAGATTTCTTCTACTTTACAAAAGATCTTATAAAATGCTTTAAGCGCTTTCAAAAGAACCTCCTTTGATCTTTATAAAACCTGATTGGCGTTCTAAAATTTGATTTAAAAAAAAAGAATTGCAAAAAAATGACCTTCCAAAAGTAATTTTTTGGAAGGTCACTGTTAAGTAGCTGCCTTATTTACCAATCTCTTGATAGATTTTATCACGCAACTGTCTAAATCCCAGCGTGTCGTAAGCCTTGTCCGCCGCTTGTTTGAATGCCGCGCGGTCAGCTTCCACCACAACCATGCCTTTTTCCACCATTTGCCGCTCATAATCGTCGGCAATTTGTGCGATGATCGCCGCATTTTTATACGAAGCCGCTTTGCATTCATCACTCAGAATTTTTTGATATTCGGCGGGCAAAGTTTTAAACCATTTTTCACCAACAATAATACCGTTTGCAAGTTGAAAATGGCCGGTCTTGTCGATGTATTTTACAACCTCGTACAGCCGCGCTCCAAAGGTTGCGGTGTGCTGTGCCTCCGCCCCGTCAATCGTTCCCGATTGAATAGCGTTGTAAGAATCGTTCCAGCCCATCGCGATAGGTGTCGCTCCCATAGACTCAACCGACTTTGCCCAAACAGGCGCACCCGGCGTGCGAATCCGCAGACCATTTAATTCAGAAGGTTTTGTCACAGGTTTGTTCGTTAAAAAGTGACGCGGGCCATCATACCAGTTAAAACTGAGCACACGAATACCATCCTGCTCGGCAAGCTGCTTGACCCATCCGTCAAAAGTCGGCGTTTCGGTAATCTTGCGCAATTCATCGTAATTGTCCGCAATGTAGGGCATACCGATAATGCCAATATCTTTGACATAGTTTGCCATGCGTCCGCCGTCGGTAAGCACCGCAAC
>BNVA01000277.1 GCA_025997755.1 Spirochaetia bacterium
TGTTTTTAACAAAAAAAGCTGGGTGCGTTCCGTAAAATTATTTATATTTCCAAGGGCGTATAGAAATGATGCAAAACAAATTACAAAAAGCAGTGTCCAAAAAAAACTGAACAAGACAGCTTTTATTATCCGCACTGATCGCCTAACGTTTGAATGTACTCCGCCGCGCTGTGCGCCGCTATGGCGCCCTCGCCGCAGGCAACTACCACCTGACGGAACGGCGTTGAGCGGACATCACCCGCCGCAAACAATCCGGGAACGGATGTTGCCATACCTTGATTGGTGATGATAAAGCCGCCCTTGTCGAGTTTTACGGCGTCTTTTAATCCGGAGCCTAGCGCAAGTTCATTCTGCGGGGTAATTCCCGTAAAAACAAAGACCGCATCGGCGGCTTCTTCCATCTTTTCGCCGGAATTTGTATTTTCCAAGACCACCGACTCAACTTTTTTACCGCCTTTTATCTCCAAAATCCGCAGACAAAGCCGCACATTTATTGCGGGGTCTTTATAAACACGGTTTGCTATGGATTTTTGCGCTCTAAGTTTATCACGCCGGTGAATTAAATTGATATTTTGAGATAATCTGCCCAAAAAACGGGCTTCATCACAGGCGGCATCGCCTCCGCCGACAACAAAAATCTTTTTTCCCTTAAAAAACGGCCCATCGCAGACGGCACAGTAAGAAACCCCGCTGCCTGCAAACTCAGCCTCGCCCGGTATGTCGAGGGTTTTATTACGCGCCCCCGATGCGAGGATCACGGCTCTTATCTGTATCGACATACCGTCAGATAGCAGTGCCGTCCAAAAAGACGTTCCTTCATTCTGAGAGATAGACAAAACCTGTGCGCCGATAAACTCCGCCCCAAAATCCATAGCCTGCTTGTGCATATCGACGGTAATGCCGCCGCCGGATTTTCCCGCTACATTGCCCGGATAGTTTTCCAAATTGTCGATAAATAGCGCCTGTCCGCCAACCGCGTCTGCTTCGGGAACAAGCACCCTCAAACCAGCCCGCGCCCCATACTGAGCCGCCGTGAGTCCCGCCGGACCAGCTCCAACCACAAGTAAATCAAATTTCTGCATAATTTCATAATATGATAACAATCCTACTATGTCTTGACTATGCTCCCGAAAGTTAGCAATTTAGTGTTCGGCTGCGTTTAAGCGGATATTGAGGCAATTACCTCAGCCGTCAATAAAACGTCTGGTGTATTTATAGCGGGATAAAAAATATTC
>BNVA01000278.1 GCA_025997755.1 Spirochaetia bacterium
CGTTGACTTCTTGAAAAAAATACAAAAAAAGTTTAGGCTTAAATTGTGCATAATATTAAAGGGTTGGTGAAAAAAAATCTTTGCGCGTTGATTTTTCTTTTTAACGTGTTTTGTTTATACGGGCAAAAAACCATCGTTTCCGATACGCTTATCCTACGCGGCGCGCCGTTGTATAAAACCGGTTTTACTCATTTTAATTATGTTAATCCGGACGCGCCTAAGGGCGGAAATATCACTCTGCACGAAACAGGAACATTTGATAACTTTCACCGTTATGCGTTACGCGGAAACTGCGCCGCAGGTTCTAATTTTTTCTATGATACTCTTATGACGGGTTCGGGCGACGAGACAGATACGCTGTACCCGTTAATCGCAGCTAAAGTGGAATATGCCGATGACTATTCTTTTATAATATTTTATATAAACCCTAACGCAAAAGATCAGGAGGGCTATCCTATAACTGCCGAAGACGCGGCGTATTCATTCAACACTTTTTTTGAAAAAGGAGTTCCGCAGTTCCGCTCCTACTATGCTGGAATTACGGTTAAAACGCTGCCCGGTAACCGTGTACGTTTTGATTTGGAAAACGGCGACAAAGAAAGAATCATGGCATTGGCGCAGACAAATATTCTGCCCAAACGTTTTTGGGAGCAGCATGATTTTTCTGAACCGCTGACAATTCCGCCGGTGGGTACCGGTCCCTACCGTATCAGTGATTACAAAATGGGACAGCATGTTATCATTGCCCGTGTTAAGGATTATTGGGCAAAAGACCTTCCTGTAAACAAGGGCAGATATAATTTTGACACAATACGCTACGATTACTACCGCGATTCAAATGTCGCGTTTGAGGCGTTTAAAGCCGGTGAATATGATCTTAGAGAGGAGAATTCGGCTTCTAACTGGGCTACATCTTATGTTGGAAAAATATTTGATTCGGGCGTTATAAAACGTGAAGAGATAGAGCACAAGATAGCCGAAAGAGCGCAGGGTTTAGTTTTTAATATACAGCGTCCTATATTTTCCGACAGAAGGATACGCGAAGCGCTTGGATATTTTTTTGATTTTGAATGGATGAATAAAAATCTTTTTTATGATCAATACAAACGCAACCGCAGTTATTTTGAGAATTCGGAATATTCCGCGTCGGGACTTCCTTCAAATGATGAGTTAAAAGAACTGGAGCCGCTGCGCGGCAAAATACCGGATGAAGTTTGGATAAAAGAATA
>BNVA01000279.1 GCA_025997755.1 Spirochaetia bacterium
AGCAGAAGAATTACATCACTTTACGGTTACAGGCGGAGCCCGTTTACAGATGCGCGTGTTTTTCACTCAGGACTTGATATAAGCGCAAACACAGGCGTTCCTGTAAAAGCCGCCATGTCCGGCAGGGTAACATTTACAGGTTACAATGATATGTTCGGAAACTATATTGTTATATCTCACCATTCAAACTATCGTACTCTGTATGGACATTTAAGCGTTATACGCACAAGACCAGGGGCGTATGTAAGTACAGGGGAACGCATAGGCGATGTTGGTAACACGGGACAGAGTACCGGCTCTCATCTCCATTTTCAAGTGTACAAAAATGGCGTAACGGTAGATCCTATTATGCTTATGAATTAGGAGCAGTACTTTATGTTAATAAAAGATTTCTTGAAAAAAGAGCCTAGTGATACGGTTATCACTGTTCAAGGCTGGGTACGTACAAAGCGCGACATGAAAAATCTTGTCTTTACGGAATTGAACGACGGTTCATGTTTTTCAAATATTCAATGTACATTTGATCGCGGACAAAACTTAAATGAAGAAACATTGCTTGCCCTGCAAAAAGTTGGTACAGGCTGTTCCGTAACTGTACGGGGCGTTCTTATAGCTTCCCCCGCCGCAGGACAAAAAGTTGAGGTAGCCGCATCGGAACTTACTATAATCGGCGATGCTCCGCAGGATACATTCCCGCTGCAAAAGAAACGTCATTCGCTGGAGTTCTTACGGGAGATCGCCCATCTAAGGGCTAGAACAAATACATTTGGAGCAGTAGCGCGTGTACGTAACCGTCTTTCTTTTGCTGTACATAATTTTTTTCAGCAAAACGGATTTTTATACGTGCACACGCCGATTATCACAACCGGCGATGCGGAAGGCGCAGGCTCTATGTTTCAGGTTACAACTCTAAACTATGAAGATATATTGAAACAAGGAAAAGCGCCGGACTACAGCAAGGATTTTTTTGGCAAGAGGGCATGCCTTACGGTAAGCGGTCAGCTTGAAGGCGAATGTTATGCGACAGCCCTAAGCCGTATCTATACTTTTGGGCCTACATTCCGTGCCGAAAATTCAAATACAGCCAGGCACCTTGCGGAGTTCTGGATGATTGAACCGGAAGCAGCGTTTTATCATTTGGAAGATCTGATGGAGCTTGCCGAAGATTTTTTAAAATATCTTTTTATTGATGTACTTGAAAACTGCGCGGATGATTTACAATT
>BNVA01000280.1 GCA_025997755.1 Spirochaetia bacterium
AAATCCAGATTTTTCTTTCCCACCCCGATAAGCACCACCTGTCCGCCGAAAGCCGCAGCATCAATGCAGTTCTGAAAAGTTGAAGGCAGCCCCACCGCTTCGATAGCCGCATCAAACCCATCGCCGCCGGTACTTTCGTTTACACCCTTTTCAAATGCCGTAGGCGAATCGTTTACAAAGGTTCCGTCGATGCCGAATTCTCGCGCAATAGCCAGTTTCTGTTCCGATATGTCGGTCATGTAAACCTTTGCACCACGCAGTTTTGCCGCAAGAGCCGCCAATATGCCGATGGTTCCCGCCCCCACAATAATCGCCCTATCGCCTTTTTGAATATTTACCTGCCCCACCCCATGGTAGCTAATACAGAAAGGCTCGATTAACGCCAGCGTTTTGGCAGACAGTCCCTGTCCCGGATATAGCCTCTCTATGGGCATAGTAAAATATTCGGAAAAAGCCCCCTCGCGTTGGACACCCATAGTTTGATTGTCTGTACAGCAATTAAGAAGTCCCCGCCTGCAGGAATAGCAGGAACCGCAGTTAAAATAAGGGTTCCCAGTAACCAACATTCCTTTTTCAAGACCAAGGCTATTTTTTTCGATTTCTATAATTTCGGCGGAGAATTCATGCCCGGCAATCCGTGGATAGGACACATAGGAGGACGCGCCGCGGTAAGCGTTTAGGTCGCTGCCGCATATACCGCCGTACTTCATTTTTAAAAGGGCTTCCCCTTTTCCGGGCAGCGCCATGGCGATTTCTTTTATTGCCACCTTACCGGGGTTTTCTATAACAATAGCTTTCATAGACAATGCTCCGTTTTTCCATGGTGATATACAACGTTGTATACAACAGTATTAGGGGCATTTTTCGGAATTGTCAACTTTTTTTTTGCTTTTATAACAATTCACAAGACAGCGTTTATATTCTATGATTACAAGCGGTGATAAGTTTAAAACTACAAGCATACAATACGATTAAGCAAAAGATACTCAGTTGTGAATATCCTCCAAACAGCCTACTTAACGAAGAAAAGCTCCGTGAAGATTTGCAGGTAAGCCGTACCCCAATACGGGACGCGCTTAGTCGGCTGGAACAGGAATCCCTTATACAGATACTGCCTAAACGGGGAGTTATTGTTGCCGGTATAAGCCTGGAGGAGGTAGAGCAGATATATGAGCTGCGTATGCTTATTGAGCCTCACGCTCTGGAAAAATAT
>BNVA01000281.1 GCA_025997755.1 Spirochaetia bacterium
AGAGGGGCGGCAATATATTTTTCGGTATGATGATGTGGGCATCAGGCGTATCAAGCGGGTAGTCAATACCTGTATCAGGAACAAATGGCATTATTTCTCCTGCGCCTTTTTCCGCCAATCAGCAAAAATTGCATACCGGCGCACCGTGCTCCCTCACCGTCGGTGTCGTCCCTGTCGCCCACAACCAGCACACTCTCAACTGGTACTGACATAGCTTCCGCAATCAAGCGGAATGGACGCTCTGCGGGCTTTAACGCTCCGAAATTCTCAGGACCGAACAGACATTCCGCTTTGATACCGAATTCATCGGGCGGCAGTCCCACCGCCTTCATGCGCCCGCCGGTTTCAGGATAATCCGAATAGATGCTGACCGGCACCTCTGCCGCACAAAGCGCGGTTAGCAGGGATGCGGTATCGGGATGCGCCCTGTAGTGTTTTTCCAACACACGCCGCATACCCGGCAGGTAGCGGGAAAAGTACCAGTTCCTAAGCATACCGGCTTTGGCTGGTTTTAACCGCAGGATACTTGCCATACGCGAAAAAAATGCGGCATAAAACGCTTCCGCCGTGCCAAAATCCAGACCCCTAAACTCGCGCCGGACAGCCCGCTCGACAGCGATTTTTGCTATATCGGCAGGACAGGCTGCTAACATACGCGGCGCAAGAAAGCTCTTATCAAACAGCGTTCCGTCGAAGTCAAAAATAACCGCTTTTGCATCACCTAGAAACGTTTTAATTTGTCAGTTCAACATTTTTTATGAAGCGTTCTTCACCAAATCTTTGAACATATCGTGACGTTTTTCGTCCTGCATCAAGAGGTTCAGTTTGAATTGCCCATCGCGGTAGCCCAAATCAATACAGCGCGCCTTGAATGTTTCAAATGATTCGTTTACCAAAAGCTCCGTTTCCGGGTCTTTGATACGGAGCGAATCCCGCTTTGCCTTGTATTCATCGTTTAAGCGTTTCATCTCCTCATCAACAAGACGGGTAAAGTTTTCTGCATCTGCGTGTGTTACAGAATTGTCGGAAAATTCATAGTAGAAACGGTACAGCGAATTTTTTAAATCCGCAAAACTTACAAAGAAACGTAAATTTTTGCCGGTCTCTTTTTCAACGCTGTGTACAGCCTCAATAAACTGCCGTTCATGCAGTTTTTCGCCGGTCATCGAGATAATGCCGTTTGCCTTTTGAATAAATTGAATTGTGG
>BNVA01000282.1 GCA_025997755.1 Spirochaetia bacterium
GAGGGGCGGAAAACTCTGGATAAGGATTTATCCCGATAAGCCGTTTACAAAGAAGCCGGCCGATACACGCATGGGTAAAGGAAAGGGCGCTCCCGAATATTGGGTGGCGGTTGTTAAACCGGGAACTGTTTTGTTTGAATTAGGCGGCATTGAGGAATCTTTGGCACAGGAAGCTATGAAGTTAGCCGGCTCAAAGCTGCCGATAAAATCAAAATTCATAGTTCGGTCTGATTTTGAAATTGGCGGAGATTTGAAGGTATGAAAAACTCTTTTAAAAATTTAACATTCACTAACCCCTGTCTTCACCATGAGCAGGAGACCTTTCACGCCGCTTACGAAGTATCGCACCCGCGTCTTCTTTTTGCTCCTTGCCGTATTTCATTCCGTTGTAAACCCAAACCTTAACGCCTAACGAGCCGAATGTGGTATGCGCTTCCGCAAAACCATATTCAATGTCCGCCCTCAAGGTATGTAAGGGAATCCTTCCTTCTTTTGCTTCTTCCGTTCTTGACATTTCCGCCCCGCCTAAACGCCCCGACAAACGAACTTTTACGCCCTGGGCATTACCCTTTTTGATAGCGTTTGAGATCGCCTGTTTCATGGTTCTGCGGAAAGAACCGCGTGCCAATAACTGCCTTGAAATATTTTGAGCAATTATCTGGGCATTATTATCGGCATTACGCACTTCTTTTATCTTTATCTGTATTTTCTTTGAAACAATTTTTTGCAATTCACCATTTATTTTTTCGATATTCGCGCCCGGGGCAGGGCGGATATGCTTCTAAAAAGACTTTGCCATATTACGGTAGTGGTAGATTTAACGAGTAACGGAGAATAATGTGGGACAAAAAGTAAATCCGATAGGACTTAGGATAGGTATTAACAGGACTTGGTCGTCCCGCTGGTATGTTGATCCCAAAGAATATGCAAATACTTTGCACGAAGATCTAAAATTACGCTCTTATATTGTTTCTATGCCTGAAACAAAGGGTGCGGATATTGCAGAACTTGAAATTATACGCCATCCACAGCGTATAACGATTGTAATTCATACGGCGCGTCCGGGTGTGATAATCGGAGTAAAGGGCGCGAATATCGAAAAAATAAATGGTGAATTGCAAAAAATTGTTTCAAAGAAAATACAGATAAAGATAAAAGAAGTGCGTAATGCCGATAATAATGCCCAGATAATTGCTCAAAAT
>BNVA01000283.1 GCA_025997755.1 Spirochaetia bacterium
TTAGTACTGGTTTCTGGAAAAGTCAATGAAAAACTCAAGGTGAATGTCAAATTTATGACATTTATAACATACGCTCACGAAGCTTCACTATTCTTATCATATATGGCACTGTATCCTATTTTTTGCTACAATACTCTTATGGCTAATATAAAAACACCGGTGCGCTCGGAGATTGCCGCGCAGGATAAGTGGGATTTGTCCAAATTATTTGCGGACGACAAGGCTTGGGAGGCGGGGCTTGCCCGTTACGAAAAACAGGCGGATGCTATTTCAGGCTTTAAGGGAACGCTTGGAAAATCGGCGCAGGCTATGGCGGAATACCTTGAGTTTCTGCGGGATTTCTGGATTCTTGAACAGGATTTGTCGTGTTATGCCGAATTACGGCAGTGCGAAGATGAAGGCTCCTCACAGGCGCGTACCATGACCGGACGTATTTTGATGGCTCAGGCTAAGACGCAGGCGGCGCTGTCTTGGGCTACGCCGGAAATTCAGGCTATACCGGATGCCGATATGGGAGCGTTTTTGCAGAACGGGCGGCTTGCAGATTTTGTTGTTTACCTAAAAAAACTGTTGCGCTGGAAACCTTTTGTACTTAGCGAGAGTGAGGAGCGTATTATCGCCTTACAGAGCGAGGCAGACGGCATATCCGGCGATGCGTTCTCCGTGCTTACAAATGTCGATATGGATTTCGGCGTGTTGGAGACTACGGAGGGCATACAGCCGCTTACACAATCAACTTACTCGGTTTTTATGGAAAATCCAGACCGTACCGTGCGGCAAAGCGCTTATAATGCATTTTACAGCCGTTTTGAAGCCAATAAAACCACACTTGCGGCTCTTTACGGCGGTTCAGTTAAGAATGATGTGATAAAAGCGCGTATTCGCGGCTTTCCTTCGGCTTTGGAGGCGGCGCTTTTCCCCGATAATGTGAAGGTAGAGGTCTACGACAACCTGATTTCAACGGTAAATGCGAATTTAGCGCCGCTTCACCGTTACTACGCTCTGCGCAAACGGGCTTTAGGGCTGGAAAATTTACGCCACTGGGATGTTTATGCCCCGATTGTGCCAAAGGCAGCAAAAAATAGGATACAGTGCCATATATGATAAGAATAGTGAAGCTTCGTGAGCGTATGTTATAAATGTCATAAATTTGACATTCACCTTGAGTTTTTCATTGACTTTTCCAGAAACCAGTACTAA
>BNVA01000284.1 GCA_025997755.1 Spirochaetia bacterium
CGTTTATTACGATATAATTTGATGTTAGATCCAGCATTGAATTCGCAAGATGAAAAAGTTTCGCGGCTGCGATATTCGGACTCTTTCTGCAGTCCGCTATTACTTCTGTTTCGGTTTTAAGCAGCTTGTTTATAGCGGCTTCATAGTGCCGTATTCTTTCGGTATAGTGCCTTTGTTTTTCAGCATCAAATGTTTTAACCATTGCGGGCGCTCCCATATTTAGCAAGCAATTCACCGGCGTGTGCAAGCGCCGTTTTCCCTTTACTGCCGGAAAGCATTCTGGCAATTTCCTGTATGCGATCATCAGGCTTTAAACAAGAGACCGTTGTATGGGTTCTCTTTCCATCGCTGAATTTTTCCACTTTAATATGATTATCCGCTCTGCAGGCAATGCTTGCAAGGTGTGTAATACAAAAGATCTGTTTTTTACCGCCTATCTTCCAAAGATATTCGCCTACGGCAAGGGCAACTTCACCGCCTATGCCCGTGTCAATCTCGTCAAAAATCAGCGTCTCAACCGAGTCCGCGTTATTATCAGCCGCGCCCTGTTCTCCGATTAACGCGGTCTTAATTGCCAGCATGACACGGGAAAGCTCGCCGCCTGAGGCAATGCGGCGTAACTCTTTCGCACTTTCGCCCGTGTTTGCGGTGATAAGAAATTCCACGTCATCCGCCCCCCAGGGACCTAGGACACGACCGCCGCGTCCGCCTTCAATAGGCGCTTTTTGAGCCAAGGAAACGGAAAAAACGGCGTTAGGCATACCCAAATCCCTTAAAATTGAGGTTATTCTCTGCGAAAGTTTGTCAGAAGCCGCCTTTCTCTTGGTACTAAGGGCGGCGGCACGGCTTCTTATGTCCTTTTCAATGGTGGAAATTTCATTTTTTAACGATTCTCTGTCCTGTTCCGACGATTTTAACGCTTCAATCTCGGCTTCTGCCTGCGTTTTGTAGGCTAAAAGCGCCTCCTCATCATTTTGATCGGGGAAATTATCGTTTCTTTTGTCCAAATATTTCTTTTTTAGCTTGTAAATATGAGAAAGCCTCTCCTCCACCGCCTCTAACCGCGCCGGATCAAAGCTAAGCTCTCCCATATAAGAGTGAATCTCAGAGCTTATATCCTCCGCCTCGTAAAAAAGACCGGATATACGCTGCGCTATGGCATTTAATTTTGAGTCAAACGAAGATGCGTTTTCA
>BNVA01000285.1 GCA_025997755.1 Spirochaetia bacterium
GCGTTATAATATTACCGAATCCGTAAACCGGCAGTAATTCAATCTGCGGCGAATCAAAGAATGAATAAATAATATGAAACAAGACAAGCACAATAAATGCAGATAAAGGATACATCACGTATATTTTTGTACGGCTGTCCATTTTGTCTATAGGCAGTTTATTTAAACTAGGCATTTGCATTTGATCTGTTTCCCCGCGCCAAAAAATATAAAATAAGATAGATTAAAAATAAAATACCCATAAGCCCTACCACAACCGGACTTATGTATTTTGTAATAATAACACCGTGTGTAAAAGCAAGGAGATAATCCTGAATCTCTTTTGAATTAAGGAATACCTCAAAATATAGGATACTTCTGAATATCAAAATATTCAGAAAAATATTTGCCAATGGCCATGTGCCGATTTGAAAAAGAAAACCGAGTGAACACAGCAATAATACAAGTGATAAATTCCAGAAGAGAAATGTTGTTAATCCGTCATTAAAACAGGATGCAAAATGAATGGCGCTTAAATTTAAGTCTACAAACAGTCCTCTAAAAAAAGATTTGTCGGGGTTTGAAAACGGCACGTTAGGTGCATGAATAATTTTACCGTCCGCGCCCAGCGGTACCTCTTGATATATAAGCGGTCTATCCGGTATTGAAACAACACGGCTTCCTCTTTCATTTTTAGGATTGTCAAGCATCGTAATAACCGTATCTCCCCGTGTAAGCATTAAACCGGCTTTTCCTAAAGTTTTATTGGAAAGCTCAAGAGGCGGGGCTATCATATAACGCGCATTGCTTAATCCTTTTGAAACACCGTATGAAAATGTAACTGAAAGTAAAATGATGGAAATGAAAGCCGCTATAGACGGCGTTTTGCTGCGGCTTGCATAGCTTACCGAAAAAATTATTGTTACATAAAGCACCAGAGGAAATGCCCATTGGACATCCTGAATTACATTTTTAAGTTCAAGGGTCGAGATTACAGGTATGCCGCTTACCGCGTTTACCCAGACGCCTAGAAAACCTACGGCAACGGCTATAGCAAAACAAATCGTGAAAAAGAAGCTAAAGAAAATCCATAAACGCACCAAATTTTTCACGAATGTAAATTACTCCAAAATAGTGATCTCGACGCGGCGGTTTATGCTTCTGCCTGAATCTGTCGCGTTGTCTCCTATAGGTTGTGTTC
>BNVA01000286.1 GCA_025997755.1 Spirochaetia bacterium
ATTTGAAGAAGCCGCAGCTTGTTCAGCTTGCGCGGGAATTATCACTTGGATGCATACATTTTCGCCCTCAAAAATGTGGATTCAAGGGCTTGCTGTAAACAAAAAACCTATTTTGCACCTGCACACTCAATTTAACCGCGATATTCCGTGGTCAACTATTGATATGGATTTTATGAATTTGAATCAGAGCGCGCACGGTGATCGTGAACATGGCTATATTTTTGCCCGCATGAGGCTGCCCCGCAAAGTGATAGCCGGTTTTTGGCAGGATGCCCAAGTGCGCCGCCGTATGGGCGTTTGGATGCGCGCTGCCTGCGCCCGTGCCGACGGCATTGTATCGCCGGTAGTCAGACTGGGCGACAATATGCGCGAGGTTGCCGTTACCGAAGGCGACAAGGTTGAAGCGCAGATCAAATTCGGATGGCAGGTAAACACATGGGGCATAGGCGATCTTGCCGCACTATACAACGAAGTTAGCGGTTCCGAAGCTGAATCCCTAGTTAAAGAATACGAGGGAGCTTATGATTTTGCACCGGAATTAAAAAATGCCGGTGCAGGCAGAAACTCCGTGCTTGAACAGGCAAAAATCGAGATAGCTCTTAAACGGCTTTTAGAAAAAGAGGGTGCGGGAGCGTTCACCACAACTTTTCAAGATCTTCACGGTCTGCCGCAGCTTCCCGGTCTTGCCGCTCAGCGCCTCATGGAACAGGGGTACGGCTTTGGAGCGGAAGGCGATTGGAAACAGTCAATGCTCCTCCATGCCGCTAAAGTGATGGCTTTAGGTCTAAAGGGCGGGGTCTCGTTCATGGAGGATTACACCTATCATCTGGAGAGCGGACACGAGGCGGCTCTGGGCGCTCACATGTTGGAAGTCTGCCCCTCTATAGCCGCGAAAAAACCGCGTATCGAAGTGCACCCGCTTGCCATCGGAGGCAAAGCGCCGCCCGCCCGTATGGTTTTTGACGCCGCACCCGGACATGCTGTGTTGGCAACACTTATAGATTTAGGCAACCGCTTTAGAATGATATTGAACGAGGTGGAGGCTGTCAAAATTGAACACGATATGCCCAAGCTCCCCGTTGCCCGCGCTCTGTGGAAACCCTACCCGAACTTGAGCGATTCCGCAGAATCATGGATATTAGCCGGAGGCACTCATCACTCGGTATTTGC
>BNVA01000287.1 GCA_025997755.1 Spirochaetia bacterium
GCTTGACAGTGACAGCGGTTATCTTGCGGGAATTACTCATGATATGTGCAAGGAATTGTCCTTAGACGAAATGCAGTCCATTGCTCAAAAAGACGGAATGCCATTTTCAAAAGAAGAACAGAAAAAACCGGACTTGCTGCACGGACGCGCCGCAGCTATCCTATTAAAAGAAAAATTCCATATCAAAGACGAAGCAGTAATCGACGCAGTGCGCTGTCATACAACAGGAAAAAAAGGAATGAGCTCTATAGGTAAAATCCTATACCTTACGGATAAAATAGAAGTGGGGCGTACCACAGTTGACCCCGCGTTAAGAAGGCTGGCATTTACCAAAGAAGGTGAGGCAGCAAGCCTTGATACGCTGTTTGAAACTGTTTTAAAGGCGACGGCGGACTGGCTGGTTGAACGCGGTTTAACACTGTCCGACGATACGATTCAGCTTTTACGTGAAATAGGAGCGGAGATTTGAGTAAAAAGCAGGTTGATATTAGCGTCATGCTTTTGATAAGCATTGCGGTAATTGTTACTGCCGGTATTGTTTTTTCCGTGATACTGTTTAGCCGTGATCCAATCGAAACGGAATTAAACGATGAACACGTTTTTAATACTCTTTTTGTGTTGGAAGATAATAAAAAACCCATAGGCGCTTATGTTGTTTTGTTTATCCGGTAAATAAACGTGTAACGGTGTTTGAAATTCCCGGTGAAATAGGATTGATCTTAAGAAATATAAACCGTGTTGATCGCATTGATACAGTTTATGAAAGTTCTAGGATCAGCCCTTATGCCCGTGAAATTGAAAACCTGCTTGATATAAAAATAAATTACACCATAGCCTTTGATATGGCGGGGCTTGGAAAATTCGTTGATCTGCTTGACGGCATAACGCTTTTTATTCCGGGCGGCGTAGAATACTTTGACGGAGAGAACACAGTTGTCTTTTCATCCGGTTTAACAAAACTTGACGGCGATAAAACAAAAACATATCTTACATTTGATTCAACCGATCTTGAAACGGAAACGCCGCGTCAGCGTAACCGGCGTTTCTTTATCGCATTTCTAAGGCGCATAGGTGAAAAACGCGATTACCTGCTTACACCGCGCGTAAATCAACTTTTCCTTGATTTTATGCGTACCAACATGAATAACCGTACTTTGATTAAGCTG
>BNVA01000288.1 GCA_025997755.1 Spirochaetia bacterium
CTGTTGAACTTTACCACCCCGGAGCAGTTGGGACACTTATATTCGTTTATTTCCGCCATTATTATATCCGCCATTATTGAAGGCTCCTCCTATTCGCAATGCGCATTGAAGCGCTTATTTTTTAATGTCATTTTCGTCGAAAATATCTCCGCATTCGGGACAGAATTTTGGGACATTTTTCGGATCGGGCGGCTCCCACCCGCATTTGTCGCAACGGTATACAGGGGCGCCGGCGGGTTTCGGTTTCCCACAGTCGGCGCAGAACTTGCCGCCATTCACTGTGCCGCATTCGCATTTCCAACCTGCACCGGATTCGGGCTTGGCTTTTCCGCAGTCGGCGCAGAATTTTCCCGTATTGCCTTTGTGTCCGCAGGGGCAGTCCCAACCCGCCGCCGGAGCGCCGCCTGATGGCGGATTGCCCTGTGGTGCAGGCGCTTGTTGTTGTTGCTGCGCTCCCATAGCAAAAAGGTTTTGGGCATTCATGCCGCCTGCATTACCGGCCATGCCCATACCCATAAAGCCCATAGCGGCTCCGCCTTGGTTTCCCGCCGCAGTACGCATGGCATCGCTTTGGGCATTTACCAAAGTTGCCGCCGCCATAGTCGGGTCGCGCATAACCGCAGAAGTTTGAAGCTGTTTAATCCGGTCTTCGTCTTCTTTAGGCGCGTTAATCGCGCTGATACCGAATTTTACAATCTCGATACCCCTGCCTTCTTTCCAGCTTGAAGAAAGTTCTTCGTTAAGAATCTTTGCCAGTTCGAGGGTTTTGGCGGGTATTTCATGGTATTCAAGCCCGCCTCCAAGTTTGGCAAAGGCAGGACCCAGAACCGTTAATAATTCACTTTTTAGCTGGCTGTCAACCTTGTCGCGGGTGTATTCTTCATCAACATTACCGCAGACATTTGCATAAAAAAGCATCGGGTCAACGATGCGATAGGAATATTCCCCGTTACAGCGCAGGGATATAGTGAGCTTCAAATTAATATCGGGATCAATCACCTTATAGGGAATAGGAGAGGGGGTGCCGTATTTGTTCCCCATAATTTCCTTGGTGTTAAAATAATAGACCCGCTGATCCTTCCCCGGACTGCCGCCGTGCTTAAAACGTTCCCAGACGCTTTTTAGAGAACCAAGGATAGCTTTATCCATATCCC
>BNVA01000289.1 GCA_025997755.1 Spirochaetia bacterium
AAGAAAAGCACCATTAAAGTCAAAAATTCTTTCTTTAGTAGGAAGTTCTTTAATAAAGAGTTTTAAAAAGTCCGGATGAACTATACCTCTAGCATCTGCTTTGAGTATATCCAATAATCTATGCTCAAACTCATTTTTATTTTTCTTCATTTCAAAGAAATCAACACATGCTTTAGTAAGAGGTTTGCCATACTTAAAAGAATCCCTCATAGATGATGCAATACGCATTTTTATATTATCCGGCACAAGTTTTCTGTAAATTCTTCTTATAAATTTAAGATTTGTAAAAAATAATAATACTCTGGCCTTGATTGATTTTTCCACTTTCTCCTTCCTTACAACAAACCTACTTGATCATAAAAAATAATTTCAGCATGAGGCAACGTAATTTTTATATACTCACTTATCTTTATACCAGTTGTATGTATTGTCATCAGAATAATATATATTTTTCTATCATGCTTCAAAACATCAGGGCTTTGCACAATACGATTATTTATTTCTTTTCCTACTATGTTTATATTTGAATCAACTAAACTATAATTCAATGCGTTATTGCTCATAACATTGCTATAAAGACTAATCTGAAAAAAAGTAGAACCTATACCCCAAAGCACACATTCATGTTCGACCATGAATGTATTCAATTTATTATCAGACATTTTAATATACTGTTCAAAAATATTTTTATTAATAGAATAATTACAATTCTCACAAAAGAAATTCACATTTCTAAAAATAGTCTCCGGTTCTACATTTATTCTTACATGATTATTGCAATTCGGACAAGTAAATTCAACAATATAATCATGCCTTTCATTTGGTATAATTGTTATAGGAAAACTAACAGCATTAAACTCCGTCAGCAATTTCGGCATAGTTGAATGTACTAATCCATCAAATTCATTCTCACTTAACTTAGAAATATTTATCTGTGGGCATCCATTTTTTATATACTCGACAGTATCTTGTATTATATTATCGTCAACAGCTTTTTTATACACTTGACTACCCGGATAAATGCGTAATACAGTGAACGAAACATCAACAAGTAAATCTTTGTGTTTCCATATCCAATTTATAGTACTGTTTACTGATTCCTGATTCTCCTCAGGATCGCCAAAAATAAAATTCCCTGTTGCTCTTATA
>BNVA01000290.1 GCA_025997755.1 Spirochaetia bacterium
GCGGGCGTGTAGAGAATACGGGCGCAAAGTTTCAAAAACTAACCGCATTTATTATGCCCAGTTTAAGGACCCGGTTACCGGAAGGCGTCTCTCGGCTATCTCTACAGGAAAGAGTAACCGTGATGACGCTCTTATCGTCATTGCAGGTTGGCTCAAAGACGGTATTCCACAGCGTCAGGCAGAACCGGAATCGCTATCTCGCCGTCCCCTTGATGCACTGATTAGTACAAATCAGCTTTTTCTTGGGTTAAAACAAATCGAACTCACATCTCAAGATGTTCTCAAGATTGAAAAAATTCTGAAAGAGAAAGGTTTGATTGAATCTATCGTCAAAAAACACTCAAAAGAATCAGAGTGTTTTATTGACTACCTTCGGCGTTTTTGGGACTATGACCAGTCCCCCTATATTGCCGATAAGCGTTCTCATGGCACCAATCTTGGAAAGACTTATGCCAAATGCTGCTATGAGCGTGTCAATCTCTATTGGGTTCCTCATTTTGCAAACAAGAAAATCGGGGAAATTACCAGACAGAACCTGAAAGACTTCTCCATAGCAGTTGCTAAGAAACACCCCAAACTTTCATCAATGACACTACGGCAAATCATGCTTGTAGGCGTTACAGCCTTGCGATGGGCTTTTGCCAATGAGCTTATTCCAACTGACCCGACAATCGGGCTTACGTGTTATTCAACGAAAGCCAAAAAACGTGGCGTCCTTTCGCCGAAGGAAACGGAAGATTTATTCAAGATGGAGTGGAAAGACAAACGTTCACAATTGATAAATCTTGTTGCTATGACCACAGGTTTGCGTATCGGTGAAATAATTGCCTTGAAAATCGAAAATATTGGAGAGGAGTATTTGACGATAGAGTGTTCCTTTTCTGCGCTTGAAGGACTCAAATCTACCAAGACCGATGAAACACGGATTGTTCCGGTAATTCCTGTAATTCGTGATGCTATGCGGAATCTTGCAAAATTCAATCCACATGGTAACGGCTATGTATTTTGGGGTGATAAGAAGGAACGCCCTTGCGGTTCGTATACTCCTGCCGCTGAATTGAAGCGTATGCTTTTTCGGCTTCGCGCCGGGGAAAACCCTACTCCCGAAAAGAAAAAAGAAGTCGAGGGATATTGGGCAAAAAGAA
>BNVA01000291.1 GCA_025997755.1 Spirochaetia bacterium
GCGCTTGCTCCCGGTTTCGGAATGTTGGGTACGGTTATTGGTCTTATAGCGATGATGAAAAACCTTGAAGATAAGGCATCGGTAGGTCCTAACATGGCGGTAGCCCTTATCACTACATTATACGGGTCTATGATTGCAAACTGGATGTTGACCCCTACAATGGCAAAACTACGCGGTTTTGACGCTCGTGAGGCTCAGGCTCGTGAAATGGTTCTTGAGGGTATCATCTCGATACAATCCGGCGATAACCCCCGTGTTCTGGCGATGAAACTCTTATCTTACCTTACGCCTGAGGAAGCTAAAGAAGTTGCCGCCGAGGTATTAAAGGACTAAAGTGGGAAAAAAGAAAAAAAAAGACGGCGGCGGCGGACCCACCGGTCAAGAATGGCTTACTACATATTCAGACATGGTTACGCTGGTACTATGTTTCTTCGCGATCATGTTTAACCCCGATGAAGTAACGCCCGCTTCTGCGGCGGCGCTGTCGGTGTCGTTTATGGCGCGGGGTATGGGAGCAAACGCCGGCGGTAATACGCTTTCTGTGGGACGCTATGCCGAGTTGGGAAATAATGTTTTATCATTACCAGCTACCGACAGGGGAAAATCATTGGGAACCGCCCTGCGTAAGGCAACGAGTATTTTTGCGCCGGAAGTAAAGTCAAAAAAAATGTCGATAACATCCGATGAACGCGGTGTAGTTATAAGTCTTGCTTCGGACGCTTTTTTTGAACCGGCAAGCGCCGTGATAAATATAGAATCGACACGGGATATTTTACTGCGTCTGGGACAGCTTTTGTCGTCAAGCGAGCTTGCCGGAAGAAAATTCAGGATTGAAGGACACACCGACTCTGTTCCAATTGATCCGACAGGACCTTGGCCGTCAAATTGGGAGCTGTCTACTCAGCGGGCTATCAACGTACTGCATTACTTGACGGATTTAGGCATAACAGAAAAACGTTTTCAAGTAGCGGGTTTTGCCGATACCATGCCGATAAGCCTTGACAATACGCCGGAAGGCAGAGCGTATAATCGCCGTGTTGATATTATTATATTGGATGATGCACATCTATAAATTTAGCTAGGGAGGTTTTATATGTCCGATCAGGCAGATCTTGATTTAAACGAAGG
>BNVA01000292.1 GCA_025997755.1 Spirochaetia bacterium
GCGCGATAGAACTAGGCGGCGGCGCCGTTAAATGCGCTCACGGGATACTGCCCGTTCCCGCCCCCGCAACCTTGAAACTATGCAAGGGACTTCCGGTAACTACAGGCGGATTTGACAAGGAAATGACAACGCCTACCGGCGCCGCGATTCTTGCTGCATCCGTAGATCAATTTATTAGTACGGCATCTTTTACGGAAATAAAATCGGCTTACGGAATAGGACACAGAAAAATGGATAAGCCGAATGTACTGCGTGTTTCACTGCGTGAAGAATCATGCGCGGAAAAAGAAAACAAAACATACAAAAACGAAAAATTGTTTTTATTGGAAACAAATATTGATGATATGAGCGGCGAGGCATTAGGTTTTCTTATGAACAAGCTGTTTGATGAAGGTGCGTTAGATGTAACATTTACTCCCTGTACAATGAAAAAATCCCGCCCGGCTGTAATAGTGTCGGCGTTATGCGATCAAAATAAAATAAACGCCGTTAGGCACATTATGTTTAAACATTCAACAACAATAGGCTTGCGTGAAACACCGGTAAACCGCGTATCCCTTATCAGAAAGAATTCGGAAGTTGATACTTCATTCGGAAGTATAAAAACAAAGATTGTTTATTTAGACAGCGGTAAAACAAGATCAAAAATTGAATACGAAGACCGCGCACGTATCGCGGATAAAAATAGTCTTTCGCTTAACGAGGCGGAAGAAGCAATAAAAGAAGCAATAAAAGAAACAGCAGGTAGATAATTTGAAAACAATACAAGACATTCTAAGATCATTGGAAAAAAAAGACATTGATTGTAACGAAGCTGAAAAAAAAATATCCGCCTTGTATAACAGCGACTTAGGATTCGCCCAGCTTGATATAAAACGTCAGGAACGTACAGGCTATCCTGAAGTTGTTTTTTGCGCAGGAAAGACCATAGCGCAAAGCCTTTCTTTTGTCTGCCGTAAATAAATTGCCCACACTGATTGTTTTTGCATCAACATCGTACTCAGCTTCCGGGAAAACAGATTTCACTTTTTCCGCAAGTTCGCAGGATGCTTTTGTAGCAAAAACAGGAATCCGGTTGCGAACCATATCTTGTATTATTGAAAGGCTTTGCGCTATGGTCTTTCCTG
>BNVA01000293.1 GCA_025997755.1 Spirochaetia bacterium
AATCCCATTTTTTCTTTAATTGACTCCATTACCTCTTTTGACTGACGCGTCTTACCACTTTTTACCTGGTCAAGTCCTTCTTCCAGTAAAGAATACAATTGTTGTCTGCCGTTTAGTAATTCATACGTTTCAATGCTCATTACCGCTAAATCACCAGTCCCATTTTTTGTAATAAATACTGGTTCAATGTTCTGATGACAAAATTCAGAAATTTCACTATAATTATTGCGTAAATCAGCACTTGGCCTAATTGTAGGCATTTTTAACCCCCATTAGAATCAATATATCAATATTATATCAAAAAATTTGTATGATGTCAATATCAAATTACCGTGTGTTAAATGATGTTTTGAATCTTCAAGGCAATGTGAGCGCAGGCTTCGGCATCGGCAAGTGCATGATGATGGTTTTTCAAGGCATAACCGCAATGAGCGGAAACCGTTTGTAATTGATGATTGGGAAGTGCATTACCAAAAACGCGCCTTGAAGCGTTACATGTACAATGAAACTTATAGTTAGGATACTCCATATTATAAATACGATGAACAGCCCGCAAACAATCCTCATCAAAACGGCTGTTATGCGCAACTAACGGCAATCCTTCAATTCTCGGCGCAATCTCTGTCCAAACATCTGGAAATGGTGAAACACCATCGGTGTCGGATGCGGAAATACCATGAATATCATCGGTAAACCATTGAAGATAAAAATTCGGGCAGGGATGTATAAGGCGATAGATAGTCTCGCTCACCTCAGAATTACGAACAATTACAATACCGACAGCGCAAACGCTGGAGTAATTATAGTTCGCGGTCTCAAAATCAATAGCGGCAAAATCGGTCATAAAGTCCCCTTATTGAACAATATACCACTTATGTTCTGCCTCGTGAACAATTTACAAATTTGGCAAAAGATAGTTACAATGAACTAAACAAGCAGAGGGGTGTAGTATCGTTGAATAGATTAAGTATTATTTTGTTTTTTGTCTTGCTGCTTTTTGCCTCGTGTGTTAGAGCCGAAGGGAAAGATGATAATGACCGCAGCGGCGCGGCAAAAAATAATGGGTCTGTAGAAGCCGGTGGAGCTGTTAAAAAGAAAGAGGCTATGAAAGAGCTTAGTGTGATTC
>BNVA01000294.1 GCA_025997755.1 Spirochaetia bacterium
TAAACAAAACTGTCTGCGGACATTCCGCGTAGAACCATTTCGTCAACAATACGGCGGGCACGCCGTACAGACAACTCTTGTTCCGAATCCTGCTGTCCTATCGCGGCAGTGTGTCCTTCTACAAGAAAAGTTCTTTTCCCCGCCTTGGAAAGCGATTCCGCTATTATATCCAGGCGCTTTTTATCAGCATCCAAAAGCTCGTCTGAATTACTTTTAAACTGCAGTTCTTTTAGCGTTAGACGTAAGCCCGTCTCGATTTTTTCAACATCAATTCCTGGAGTGTTCTTTACTAAATTTTCTATCGCGGGCGTGTCGATTAAAGTAAGTCCCTGTCCGAATGTAAGGGTAAAGCCAGTAAAACGCAGGCTATTTCCTGTTTTCCACCAAAAAGTTTCGTCGCTTTTGTCTCTCTGCATAACCAGCATACCATCCGCAACGGCAATCAAAATATCCACGTTATGTGAACCTCTTAACGTACTAAATGTACTGCTGTCAAACGACTCCGCAGGCGACATATCCGAAGAATATCTTGCGTTTATATGATGAACAGGAATATTGTAGTACACCTCAGTGCCCTTGTACTCATACTCCGCAGTAAATTGATAGATCACAGGCTTGCCGCTGTTTAACGGATCAACCGAGCGCATTCCATTTGCCGTCCATTTATCGCCGGTTTTTATATCGTTAAGATCATAGACAGGAAAGTTACGCATAACAGGAAAGCCTTTGTCGTTTTCTATGCGCATAATGCCGCCCGGCGACATCATAAAACGTACCGGAACAATATCGTCTACCGCCTTGGCGCTTTGCCGCATATCACGCAGCGTTTCTTCCATCACAATAAAGTTGCCTTTGTAGGGTATATACCCGTTCGTTTCTTCGCCGTCCTCTTTTATCTGCGCCCTTATTTCACGGTATACATGCCCGATGTACTTACCGTTTTCATAGCGGGAGAAGTCTGATTTTTCAACTAATGACCAGGATGGGAGTTGTTTGTTGTTTGCAAAGGCAGGGGTTGTAACCAGAAAACTTAGAGCAATAAGAATAGTGAGTACAAGGGCACTGAGGTGTACTACAATATTCCTGTTCATCATATAAACGCAAGATATTCTTCGGATATG
>BNVA01000295.1 GCA_025997755.1 Spirochaetia bacterium
TAATAAGTGAAAAAACGACGGCAAAAAGATATATAAATCTATACGAAATAAATTGAGATAATATCGATCCGAATACTATGCCTACATTTACGCCGGAAAGATACGAAGCGTTAAAATTAGCAAAACCGTTGTTAACATCTTCTGTATTTTTTTGAGCGCCTATAATTGTATTTACAACCAAAATTAAGCTGCCTGTAGAAAAGCCGACAAGGGTATAAGCGAACGCAAGGTATACTGTATTTTGTGCAACAAAGCAAAGTGCATTGGCGGCAACGGTCAAAATCGCAGATAAAAAACCTATACGGGCAAGACCCAAACGCGGTAAAATTTTTGGAATAATCAGCAGGGCTAAAGCCGCAAAAATTGTTTCTGCCATAAACGGCAGCGTAATAATCAATTCCTTTGGCAGATTAAGAAACGGTTTATAAAGATTTACGGAGTACATCGGCAGTATAGCTGTTGTTAAATTACCTACCATAAATAAAACAAAAAGCACGGCACGGAAAAGCTCAGGATGAAAGATATGATTTTTATTTTCTATAACTTCAATTTTGTTTTTTTTGTATGCAGTGGAAATCAATATAAATTCCAGTACCACAAAAAAGAAAGCGATTGCCGCTGCGGCAACGGCTAACATAATTTGAATCGTCATATTACGCATCTGCGTAGCAATTCTCTTTGCGTCATAGCCTGTTTCTATAAGGGCAACAATAGTTCCGTCTTTGTCTTTAATGGGTCCGCAGGCAAAGAGCCAACTGCCGACGGAATTGACAGTACCAAAATGTACATATTCACCGGTATCTATAACGTTTTTGTAGTAACTATCTTCTGTGTAAACATCATAAGGTGAAAGCGGCGATCCGTTTGCTATATCATAAACAATATATACGGTATCATCAAATATTTTCCAAATAGTTTGATAAACCAGCTCGTCCTTAAACCGCAGCGGAACAAAGCCTTTTCGGAGTGTTTCATTCATCTCTAAATATCCGCTGCTTGCCCAATCGGCCGGCGAAGAAAGATTTTTCAAAACATCGGTATCTATAGAAGAAGCCAAGATACGTGAAACATTTTCCAGATCGGCAAATACTTCTTGATTATACATGGCAGTAGT
>BNVA01000296.1 GCA_025997755.1 Spirochaetia bacterium
TAACATAAACCACGCCAACCGGAATTCCTATAATCGAAATAAACGATAAAATTCCGGCAGCCAAATAGTAAACGGTTAATATTAAACCTATAGGAAACCAAATAATATTTAATATTATTGATACAACTTTGCTAAAGCTGGACACATTATCCGTGCCTTTCAATTCGGTATCACGGATAACCTCCTTCCCAAAAGGAAATGCGGATAATTTTGCAAATTCCAAAAAAGCCCGTGCAATCGGCAAGCCGATAATAGTGATTGCAAAAATTCCTGCGAAAACCAACCAGAACAAAGCGGTAATTCCCCCACCAAATACAAACCAAATAACATTTCCAAGAGCCGACATAATTTACCTTCCTTTCAATTTATTCCATACATTAAATGTATGGTCTTTTAAGCCACAAATTTGCGGCATAAAATACATCTTTAGTTCTTAAAGATGGCGCATAACGCATTTTAACCTTCGTACTTAGGTCGTAGGTTGTACCCCTTTGCCGGATTGTTTGCCCCGTGTTTTACGATAAGCTCGTTTTCTTTTGCGGTTAATTCATGTGGTGTTGCCGTTTCGCTTTCCCACAAAATTTCTTTCTTTATGGTGAAACTTTTCATCTGCACATTAGTAAAATCCTGCTGAATGTAATCTTTATTGCCGCTACCGAAGTATGTCATAAAGCTGTCCGTTACATCCTGCCCGATATATATTTTATTATTCGGGTAGGTGATCTTGTAAATGTATTTCATTTTGAACTCCTCCTTAGTTTTCCTTATCGCCGCATATCCATTAGGCAGAAAGGCTGGACATTATCTTTTAATAAGACTATAGTCCGAATGAATATTATTATAATCCCTATAGTATTACTGTCAACTAGTGCATTATGACTTTTAGCTTATCATCAAGGATTATGGGGTTTAAGGAGAATTTGAAGTCTGAATTGGAATACAAAGGGTTGCTTGTCAAAGAACTTGCCGCTTTATCGGGGGTGAACAAGTTTAGCATTGATAATTACCTGAATTCTCGAGGGCAGATACCTTCCGCCGAGGCAGCGGTTAAAATTGCGGGTGTTTTGGGGGTGTCTGTGGAGTATCTTGTAAACGGTAT
>BNVA01000297.1 GCA_025997755.1 Spirochaetia bacterium
TGCCGCTTTGTAGTTGATGTACTCATGGTTTCCTGTAACATAATAAACGCCGTACCGCGCTTGTAACCTGTTAAACACCGTAAACGAATAATCCATCTCATCTTTAGTATTACTGCCGTCATAAATATCCCCGCCCAGCAGCACAAGATCTGCATTCATTGCGTTTACCATATCCGGCAGTTTTTTTAATTCAGGAATCTTTATCGCCGTTCCTATGTGCATATCCGTTATCAACACAATGCGCACAGTAGGCATTCCCTCAATCGTTACTTGATAATTTTTTTCCACTATGTTCTTTACATGAATAAATCCGTAACCGCAGATAATCAGGGAAAGCGCAATAGGAATAAAACCGTTAAAAATCCACTTTCTTAAAGCCGCATCGTGTATAAATAATCCTGCAAGATCAAAGATGGCACATAACATTATGAAATATAAACAAAAGCTTGATGTTTTTTTAAACATAGCCAATAACCCAATCGTTACCGCTATGCTGATTATCCAGATCGCATAACGAGGCATGGCAGTAATCCGCCATACTGCAAGGTGAGCAAATTTAATTGCCATGTAGCCGCCTGCAAGCAGCATAATAAAAAGCGCTATAACAAAAAACATACGCATAATTTTTTGCCTCTTACATAGCCTCTAAATAGGGTATGCAGACTATTTCCAGGGCTACGCGCAGAACTTTAAGGACGGCGCGGCATAAAGCAAGGCGGGCAGCGCATAATTCCTTGTCTTCCGTATTTAGTATCGGGCAATCGTGGTAAAAGCGGCTAAAGTTTTTTGACAATTCATAGAGCCACGAGGTAACGATAGAAGGATTCATTTTTTGCGCCGCTTCTTCTATTGCCGTCTGCCAGCCCGATATTGTTTTTAAAAGCTCCCATTCCGCATCATTTGTTAAAAGTGCATAGCAGCCGGCATTGTCAGTATTTTCTTTCGCCGTTTCTTTGCGCAGCAGAGACGCTATGCGGGCGCCCATATACTGTAAGTAGGGACCTGTATTGCCGTTAAACGCAAGAGATTCTTTCGGATTAAAAAGCATATCACGCTCAGGAGTTATCTGCAAAAGGAAATAATGCAGTGCGCCTAACG
>BNVA01000298.1 GCA_025997755.1 Spirochaetia bacterium
CAAAACACTCCTTGTTAAGGAGATCACACAGAAAAAAAAGGAGGGCATAGCCGCTTGAGTCTACAAAGACAAAAGAGGACATTTCTATTGAACGGAAAAGGGGGACATTTCTATTGGTTGTTGACAGTTGTTGACAAAATGCTTGACTAATTCTTTCAAGTGTAGTATCTTTGTTTACAAGGGAAGCAATCAGCCTATCATGCGTTACCAGTGTGTCGGCTTTATTGCTTCCCTTTTTCATTTCGTAGAGAACATGATAGTAGTATTCCCATACATCACTCTTGTTTTTACCGAAAACAAGCCTTACAAGATATGGTTTGCCGTCAAATTCAATAACATTTGCATAGTATTTAAATGATTCAAACCTAGCCGGTGTTTTATAAGGAATCTCCTCAGTCAAATACAAGGAGCTTTCAATCAATTCAGGAAGTTTATAAATGGTTCTTTTACGCAACTCATCTACACCGGCAATTTTTTTTCTGCCTTTCTCACCAATAAAAAACTTTTCCCCGGTTGATTTGACAGTATAATATAATTTTTCACCATCTTTTTGTTGTAAATGCCGCTGTATATAATAACGTGTGCTTTTGGGCTTCAGTTCATATTTTCCAATATGTGCGTTACGGTCTAAAACAATCGGATTTTTTATCACTTCATCCAGTTGTTGAATAGCTTTTAAATCTGCACCCATATTTTCATTATTAGCATTTTTTATTTCGTCTTGGAATAGAGCGGCTTTTTCCACTTCCGCGTTATACGCCAATTCGGCTTCACAGCGGGCGCTGCTTGCTTCCTCCAAAGCCTCTCTTGCCGTTTCAAACGCGTTACACTTATTATTTACATCTTCCACCGGTAAATCGACTGGAAATACACACGATAGGCTAAGGAAATTGCCCGCACCAAAGATAATCGCTCGATTGCGATCATAAAGAATTTAACCACTAACCACACGAACAAACCACAAAAAAATCTCCTGCCATACAAGCGTTATGCGGAATTTCGCCGTACATAGGGTACTAAATCTATATGGAGGCGTTATGGAAAATGAGTTAGTATCCCTGCTAAACGATTATGTTTTTAAACTTGTCTT
>BNVA01000299.1 GCA_025997755.1 Spirochaetia bacterium
ATGCCGGACATTATAAAATTCATTTTTGTAAAATAATTTAGAAACCAAGCAATAAATACTAAACCGGAAAGGAAAAACAAACCGGAAAATAAAATCAAACGGCTGTAAGAAAATACTTTTCGATATTTTGCAACTTTTTTTGCGTTAAATCCGTAATATATTTCAGAAAATATAGAAAGTTGATAAGAAAAAAATCCTATGATAAAAATAAGAAATCCTAAAAGAAGCGAATGTAGACTAAAAATTTCCGCAAAATCAAAAAACCGTCCAAGTAAAGTCAAAGTTAAAATAATTGCGCCTATCCACATCGCAATAATACCAGGAACCTTAAGAAAAAATTGAGGTGTATAAACAAACATAACTTTAAGATTTATCCATCCTGCAAACCATGGCGAAAACCATCCTGACCGTTTATGATGACTTAAACGGCCTTCTCTATCCTTGTAAAACCTAATAGGCACTTCGGCTGTTTTAAATCCTAGTTTAGCCGCTTTTAACACCATTTCCGATGCATATTCCCACGAAGATGATTCTAAAGATATTTGTTTTAACGCAGTCATTGTCATTCCACGCATACCGCAGTGAATATCAGAGTAGTGCGATCCATACATTGCATTTAGAATATTTGTAGTTAGCGGTGTACCGAAATACTGGTGCAGTTTGGGCATGGCATCTTTTTCTATGTAACCTTTCATGCGAGTCCCCATAACAAATTCATAACCTTCGTCAAGTTTTTCTACAAATTTATTAATTTCTCTAAAGTCATAAGTACAATCGCAGTCCCCCATAATAATATAATCGCCTTTTATTTCCGGTAAAGCGTCGATATACGCCTGTCCCAACCCGCGTTTAGGTACTCGTAAAACCCGCGCACCCATAGACTCCGCAATTTCAGGTGTTTTATCGGTTGAACTATCAATAATTATTATTTCCCCATCAATGCCGGTTCTTTCAATGCCTTCCTTACACCATGAAATAAATTCACCTATAGTCAGCTCCTCGTTTAACGCAGGAACAACTATGGAAACCTTTTTATTACTCATATTTTTATCCATTTAATAAATTTATTTTCTTTCGCG
>BNVA01000300.1 GCA_025997755.1 Spirochaetia bacterium
GGCGGCGGGATTCGCACAGTGGACGATATGCGGCTGGCTATGAACGCGGGCGCGGATAAGGTGTCGGTTTGCACTTCGGCTTTGCAGAGACCGGCACTGCTTACCGAGATGGCGGCGGCTTACGGCAGCCAGTGTGTTGTGCTGTCGATAGATGCAAAACGTGTTGACGGCGGTAAAAACTGCCTGCCGGTGTGGCATGCTTTTTCACGAGGCGGAAGGGACGACACAGGACTTGATGCGCTTGAGTGGGCGGCGCGGGCGGCAGAATTGGGCGCGGGTGAAATCCTTTTGAATTCGATAGATGCCGACGGCACGGGTGCAGGTTACGACCTTGAGCTTACACGCGCCGTAATGAACGCTGTAAATGTTCCGGTAATCGCCTCCGGCGGAGCAGGCACACTTGAACAGATTGCCGAGGCTGCCTTTAACGCGGACGCCGCGCTTGTAGCCTCACTACTCCACTTTGGAAAAACCACTATACCTGAGATAAAAGCACACTGCACGGCACGCGGCGTTGTGGTGCGGTGAGTGGAGAATGTTTGATTTACTACTTTATGTTAGAAAAATCCAAGCTCACCATCAACTACAAATGTATTGTAGTCCTTATGTTCAAACAAGTGAAAAATAAATATTTGTTGATACCATGTTTCAATATTTTTACGGTATAGTAACATATAATCTAACGATAATTTTTTATTCTTATGGGAATTATTAAATTCATTTATTGCTAAACGCTCTCCGGTATAGTCAGAAATATTTTCAACAAAAATATCATCAAAATATGTAAACATACGAGGTAAGTATTTTGAGTCATCCGCCTCAAATAAATCAAAGGCCGCAATTGTCGATGTATAAAAGTCCATATCAAACATAACCGCTCCGATTGGAGCAGGTTTGTATTTTTCAAAAAATGTTTTTGAGGTTTCGCTAATATTTCCAATAACCAACTTTGCATTTGTAAGCCGTTTTTGCAATTTTTCTATGTCCATTTTATAAAAACCTTTTTGCCAGATAAAAGACAAATCCCTATAATCAGCCGGTGCCGGTAATCCCATTCCTGTATCAAAACCATAGACC
>BNVA01000301.1 GCA_025997755.1 Spirochaetia bacterium
TACCGCCTTTTATCTCTATAAAACTTTTGTCAGGCTTTGGTGCAGGCGCATTTTTTACAACGGAAGAAGCTTCTGCTCTTATGCGGGGTTTTCTCGCTGTTACCGGTCTTACAGCGGTTGGCTGCACGGCTGCTGCTGCAGTTTGCGTCTGCGCATTCGGATTTATCGAATAGTATTTATCGCTTACACTGCCATTTGTATATGGACGCTGCCGGTTACCGGTCCTAGATACAGTTTCGTTTATTACATCTGTAACCATCAGTTGCAGCGGCTCAGGCGAATCAACGTGCTTCAAGAAAGATTCGGCAAACGGACTATTACGCCCGCCCTCTACAGCATCAAGTGCAGATTGCCCTGCCGCCGTAGACATCATAACAAAGACATCTTTTTCTGCAGGTACTACAGACGTAAAACCGCCGCCGCGCTTAGCGCCGCGTGTTACCGTTTGAGGCAATGCCTGCGGCAGGCTATCACGGCATGCATCAATCACGACAACATTCATTTTATTGCCGGCCTCCCCAAGATAGGCAAGCAGGGTTTGCAAAGACCACGAACTTTCGCGAATTGCAATCTCGCTGTTTATAGCAACGTCAACCGGCCAAAGGTAATTTTGACCGGCAATTTCCGTGCCATGACCGCCATACCAGAAAAAACCTTCGCTCGTTTTGCTTGACGATTGTAATTTTGCAACATAGTCTGAAAGCGCTCTTGTAAAATCCTGTTTGGTTACGTTTGTTTTTAGGTCAACCGTATACCCGAGTTTTTCTAAGGCAAGCGCCATGTCGGAGGCATCGTTCACCGGTGTCCCCAGCTTTAGTTTATCGTCATTATAATCAGAATTTCCTATAATTAACGCATAACGATCACCATCTGCCCACACAAATGACTGCACACAAAAAGCAATCAGAAAAACTAAAATGCCTGCCTTGTCTCACCATTAGATATGCTCATCATCGTTTCCGTACTCACTTTTACTACTGATATAGCTGTTCTTCTTTTGCTTGTAGTACGTGATACCTAAATCATCACACAGACTATTGACGTGCAATTTAATATTTTCTACGCTCCAATAG
>BNVA01000302.1 GCA_025997755.1 Spirochaetia bacterium
TCCCGCCATAATCCAATAATAATTTTGAGGTCGTCTTTTCCGCTGTCAAATTATGCTCTGATACCGTTAATAGAGTTTCTAAAATTGATATAGAGCCACTCATACTGCCGTACTTGTTCTGAAAGTTTTCCAGTCTCAACGTTATTTCTGACGCTAACTCCGTCCGCGACATCCGGGAAGGATCGGCACCCTGTGAATAAGCCGCAAATAACGAAACAAATAACAAGACCGCGGATAATAAATTTTTGCATTTCACTTTCTCCTCCGTAGGAATCCCTTGCAACGGGTGTAATCCCAGGTGCCGATATGCGCGCCGGTCTGCTCAAAAACAACTATTTCTGATTTCGTCGCGTATAAAACTATTGCGACATGACCGTATTTGTTTTTTGATGTTTCACCAAAGATTACGGCATCGCCTTCAAGCGGTATGTTGCCGCTATATTCAATACGATCATAATAACCAGCTTCAACCGGTAGTTTCGGGTAATTCGTGTAAAGCTGTATAGCGCCTTCTACGGCTCCGGTATGCGGTAATCCAAACACGTCGTGATTGTACTGCCTAAAGAGGTCTACACACTGCGCTCCAAACGCTCCGTCAAAATCAACTTTTTTACCGTTATAGGTATCAACGAATTCTTTAAGGGTCATTTATTTAATCCCCCGCTGTTTTTTTGATTATCTTTTTAAAACCCTGCAGCAAAACATCGTACCCAAGCTGGCATGCCGTAACCGACAACACGCCTACGGTAACCCATTCGGGTAGTTTTAAATAGACAAAAGAAAATCCTAATGCAACCGGTATCATTATGATTGCCCATAATTTTGCGGGCGGGCTAATCCACACCTTTAACAATTCGATAAGTCCCACCGTTTCAAACGCGACAACCGCGATTAACTTTAACATTTCCATATCAATCATTTTTTTCTCCTCTTATTTTCCGTATCCGTTAATAAAAGCCCATAGAATAGCCGCCATAAAAACCGGTATAGCCCATGATAAAATCTTCTCGGGCACTTTCTGCCAAAGGCTCTCCGGTTTTTTCTCGTGCACAATTTTTTCAACTAC
>BNVA01000303.1 GCA_025997755.1 Spirochaetia bacterium
TTAAATGTAAGCGCAAGGAGGACTTTGATATGTTGGCAAAGAAACACCCCGAAGTAAAAGAAATCGCAGTTCAGGTAAAAAAGCTATCATTTTTCGAGCGGCACCGCATGATAGCGGAGAAAAAAGCGATGTGGCGTGCCGACCTCCGAGCTATGATGACCGATGCCCGCGAAAGCGGACTTTCCGCAGGCAGGGAAGAAGGTCTTTCCAGAGGCATTGAGGAAGGACTTTCCGCAGGCGCTGCCGAGCGCGAGCAGTTACGGCAGGAGAATCAAAAAAAAGAACAGGAAAACGAACGGCTTAGGGAAGAAATAGCCCGGTTGCAGCCGCCAAAAATTTAAAAAAAATTCTTGACATTTTTTTTAAAACCCCCTTGACATTTTTTTTTTATTCGCCTAAACTGGGTATAACTATAAAAGGGGGAAAGCGGACAGTTGTTTGGCTCCCTAACAAATTCTCAGGAGGAATTTAATTTATGAAAAAGGTTTTGTTTTTAGTTTTAGGCTTAGCCCTGCTTTCCGGCGGTGTCTTTGCCGCAGATCTGCCGGAGGGTCTAAAGATTTCCGGTTCCATTAAGACTGGTGTTCAGGTATCTGGTTCCACAATTGATGACAATGATTACGACGCTGATACAGGCGCATCGGATCCGATAATCAAAGGTTACAGTGATGACCTTGATAACGGCGAAGCGTTCCGCACTGACTTAAACATCGTTTACGAGAAGGGTGATTTCGGTATTAAGACGCGTTTCCGTGTACGAACCGGAGGTGATGGTATTGGTAATTGGGACAACCCGTTCAGTTATAATCAAGACCTTGGATCTGCAAAGGGCGGTTTAGAGATCAATAAGGCGTTTGTCTATGGAAATCTCTTTGATAAAAAGGTGAAATTCAGTATCGGTCATAATACGGACGAAGCGTGGTCTACTCGCTCATTTAGTTTTGATGCTAACTCTTGGAATACAGGTTTTGACGGCAAGGACGGTATTAAGTTTGAAGTAAAGCCAATTGACGGTCTTAATGTCGGTTTTCATCTCGGTAGTCAAAAAGCTGGAAATTCCA
>BNVA01000304.1 GCA_025997755.1 Spirochaetia bacterium
CCTCTATAAGCGCGCCGGTAATGTCTGTAGTTTCGGGTGATGATATAAATTTACAGCTAACTGCCTCGTATTTATCCGGCGGTAATCTTTCAGGATCAAATTGGACAAGCGAGTGGTACCGCTCATTAACAGGCTTCTATCCTAACACAGCGGAAACACAAAATTATATATTCGGCCCGCGTAATGCCTACGACGGCAAACAGTACGTCGGCGAAGAAAACGGATCATTGCAGGCAAATGGAAACGCGGCTCTAAACAAAAAAACCGGCGGGGATTCTGTCGCGGGTGCGGCGTATATGTATTCTGTGGAAGCAACGGTTACAGACATAAGCAATCAATCAATATCCGCTTCGCGTCAGGTTTTGGTACATCCTGCGCGTTTTTGGCTTGGATTAAAACCGCAGCGTACAAATGGTTTTACAAAAACCGGCGAGGAGAGTTCATTTGATTATATTGCTGTAGACACGGAAGGAGCGCCGCTTACATCTACGAATTTGTTTTTAAAGACAGGCGCAAACGCAGACAAGATCACAGCGGAACTTGTCAGGGAAGACTGGCGGCGTGTTCAGCAAAAAGGCGTAAACGGTTATATATACGACAACTATGAGAGAGAAGAAATTATTGAAAACACTCAAACGTTAGACGCAAAAGTTTCCGGCAGTATAACTGTAAAACCGGAAAAAGCCGGTTATCATATACTTCGCATAACGGCATTTGACCGTAACGGAAAGAAAGCTCTTACCGAGAGAGGCTTTTATGTTACAGGTTCAAACTTCGGTTACTGGAATATGAACAACTCGCAGGAAATAAAATTAACGGCGGATAAGGCTGTTTACAATCCCGGGGAGACTGCAAAGGTGCTTTTACAGAGCAGCCTTTCAAAGGGACATTATCTTGTAACTGTTGAACGCGAAGGCATATTCACTCAGGAAGTGCGTTACATTGAAGAAGGAACTTCCGTTATTGATGTTCCGGTAGCACGTAACTTTGTACCTGTCGTTTATGTTTCCGTTGCCTCATATTCGGTGCGTAAAGGCGAACCGTCGCACAACTACGGCGA
>BNVA01000305.1 GCA_025997755.1 Spirochaetia bacterium
GTATGCAGCTTAATAGGAATTCCGCAGCTACCGAAATCAGACGACCTTATTGTTCAGAAACAGCGTAAAAGGTTGCAGCGTCATATAAATCAGGAATACCCGATAATTCTAAAATTGATGATGGCCAACGGAACGCACTGGACTTATCCGCACTACTCGAATGGAAAGGTGATAACCGATCATATTAAAGACTGGGAAATTCAAAACGACAGTATTCGGGTAGATGTGAACACACGCGAAATATTATCTATCGTAACTATGCAGTTGGTTCGGTATACTCCCGACAGCAAAAACTATTGGGAGATGACAAAACAAAAGACACGGTTTCGTTATTTCAGCCGAAAGGAGCTTGCGGAAAAATGGGAATATGATGATATTACGACAAGGGCGTGGGAAAACCAGTTTGGCATTATACCTATACCTTTTGCCTTTCGTTCGCTTGGCGATTGGCGCGGTAATTCTGTGTTGACACCTATACTACGTCTAGCAGGTGATGCTCACAGGATAAGGGCAACACGGGATGAAATTTTGCACTCATATAAGCCGAAAGCAAAAATAAAAACAAACACTCCTAAAATTTGGATAAACAATCAGGCGGAATTAAACGGCGGTGGAAACACTTATGATGTTCTCAAAGCAAGAGCCGTATTTATGAAGGAAACGGAAGATTATGAATATGTTTCAATCCCGGGTGGCGTTGTAGCTGATCACAATGCGGCATTGCAAGATATTGACCACCAGACCGAGCTATCGGAAATATTGCCGGAAATATTCAACGGTAAAACAGTTGTGGGAGCCCACGCATCAACGGAGTTTCAACAAATACAAGGCATACAAGAGATCGAATCAATACGTACCGAAATTGACACGGCAGCGGATCAATATATAAATGCAATTTTAATGCTTGACTGTTTTTTTGAGGGTATTGAATATGAACACGTAGATGTGAACTATAATAAGCTTAATCTTATGAGCGATCTAAGCAAGATTCAGGTATTGCAACAAGGGGTGGCAACTATGGGTCAAATGGTAGCTCAAGGATTGCCGCAGGA
>BNVA01000306.1 GCA_025997755.1 Spirochaetia bacterium
GGAAGAATACGAAGCTGTAATGGGGGTTAATCCGAGTAAATTCAAGGGCGATAACCTGCCTGTTGAAAATGTAAGCTGGTATGATGCTATTGAGTATTGCAACTTACGCAGCGAAATGGAGGGTCTTGTCCCGGCGTATAACATTGACAAGGTACAAATAGATGAAAACAATTTGGCGGCGGAGGTAATGGATTACATAAAATGGAATATCACACGAAATCAGGAGGCTAACGGCTATCGTTTGCCAACCGAGGCTGAGTGGGAATATGCTTGCCGTGCGGGAACAAGCGGGCCCTTTGACAAGGGCAATAGATTAACGCTTAGAGACGCAAATTTTGACGGGCATTATCCGTGGGTTGCTGATGAAAAATACGGGCGGATTGACAATGATAAATCGCTGCAAAAAACAGCCGCAGTAAAATCGTATGCAAAAAACCGCTGGGGACTTTTTGATATGCACGGCAATGTCCGCGAGTGGTGTTGGGATTGGTACGGCGAGTATTCTCTTGATGACGGAGTAAACCCGCAGGGAGCCGAATCCGGTAAGGCAAGAATTGTACGCGGCGGTTCATGGTTTGACGGATCATCGCAGCTGCGCGCAGGTTTCAGGCGTTCAATTGCAGCGTCACGGCATGATGATCACACCGGTTTCCGTCTTGTGCGAAATCTATTAAAAACTTGATATTACGCTAAGACTTTCAGCGTCAAGCTTTGGACATTTATCAAACGCACCATAACCAAGTTGTAAATCACTATCGTCGGGAATCGTAACGGTAGTGAGATTTTGACAACTCATGAATGCAAATTCTTTGATAGTCTTCAAATTTTTAGAAACCGCAACAGAAACCAACCCATTGCAAAAGATGCTTTTACGCGTTCTACAGTAACTTCTGTGGAATTCCCAAAGACACTCAAAGTAATAGAGGACACAGCTTTTTGGTATTCAAGTATAACTTCACTGACTATACCGGACAGTGTTGAATCAATAGGAAAACAAGCTTTTTCTTTTTACAATGGGTTGGTTTCTGTTGCGGTTTCTAAAAATTT
>BNVA01000307.1 GCA_025997755.1 Spirochaetia bacterium
CCCCTTGCCATAGTTTTGGACGACCGCGTAAAATCGCAGGCTACAATAAGAACGGCTATACATGACTCGGTTCAACTTTCCGGTTTCGGTGCGGACGAAGCGAACAACATAGCCCTTACCCTGCGCAAACTGTTTATCCTGCTTTGGAACCACAAAATACCATTTAATCGTGGGCGCGATAAAAATACCGCAAACGGCAAGAACGACTAAAATTATAACAAACCGATAGCGTTTACTCATTTTTTTACCTTACTCACTAGTTTCTGATTTATCTTCGATCTGAGTTTCTTTTTCCTCTTTAGCAACGGTAACAACGGATGCAATAGCGCCTCGTGTAAACTCCATCTTTACATTGTCATCCACCTTTACAATTACACTGCTGTCTTTTACCGAATGAATCGTGCCGTGTACGCCGCCTATGGTGATGATCTTGTCGCCCTTTTTTATCGCTTCAAGCATTTTTTTCGTTTCTTTTTGTTTTTTATTTTGCGGTCTTATGATCAAAAAATAAAAAATTCCAATAATCAGGATGAACGGCAAAAACGACATTACCTGCTCCATACCTGTTTTCGGAACACCTGCGTCCTGACCGCCGCCCAACAGAAGCGGCAAAAAAAATAAATTCATGTGTACGTCCTTTATATTAGCTAAATTAAGGCAGTCTACCACAAAAAAAATAATATGGTAAAGAGCTGGAAAGTTACATTTTAAAATGAGGCATTTCGCTATCTATTCTAATTCCTATTTATTTAGTATACTTTGCTTTATAAGCATCTTAATGGTTTTGCTTGAGTTTTTCAGTTTATGGAGTTAAAAATGACGGAAAGACACGTGTATTTGGATTACAATGCGACGACTCCTCTAAAAAAAGAGGTAAAAGAAGCGTTGATAGCCGATTTTGATATTTTCGGCAACGCTTCAAGTATGCATGCTTCAGGACGTTTTGCACGTTCACGGGTAGAGGAAGCGCGCCGTTCGGTCGGTTCACTAATAAATGCGCCTGCTTCTTGTATTATCTTTACATCGGGTGGTTCGGAATCGAAT
>BNVA01000308.1 GCA_025997755.1 Spirochaetia bacterium
AAGAAAAATTCTGGGTGATAAAAAAAGACGGTTTTGCGGAAAAGAATTTTACTCTACGGAGCCGCGGTAGTTTTTGCAAGATTTGGGTAGAAGACGGTATTTTTGACGACACTTCTTCAGACGGGAATGATCCCACGAAGGATTACAATAAAGACGGGTTTTTTGATAAAAAAATAAACCAAAATCAGGTCGAAGCCCTATCCGATATTTTTGACTTACAAATTTATGGCTTAACCACAAAACTTTTTGGTTTTGAATATGGCGGAGGACCGGATATAGGCGGCGGACGGAATGAGTACGGACAGCCTGTGGGTGGAATTGACGGAGATCCCTGTATTCATATTCTGATATGTGAATTATACGAACCGGGTTTTAATGTTGCCGGTTATTTTTCCCCGCTTGATATGCGGCAAGCAGCGCAGGCGGAAAGTGCCGGCGCTAAATCAAATGAGGGTGAAATTTTCTATATTGATGCTATGGATTTAGACAGTGATCCAATGGACGCATATCTTACGCTTGTACACGAATTCCAACACATGATAAACTTTAACCAGAAAACTATGCTGCACGGTGAAAAATCCTCTACATGGTTTAACGAGATGCTTTCCGTTCTTGCAGAAGATATACTTTCGGATATGGTTTTGTACCATGCTCCGGCTTCGGCTAAAGAGAATGGTTTTTTTTATTGTCATCCCTATCACACACGTTTTAGACTGGCGCTGGGCGGTCTTCCGTATTCCGGCGTTACTCAATGGGATAACCGCAATTTTCCGGCGTTAAGTTATGCCAATAACTATACATTCGGCGCGTATCTTATAAGGAATTTCGGAGGCGCAAAATTGGTTAATGCTATGTCAACTAATGAATATGTTGACGAAACTGCAATAACCAAGGCATTGGCATCGTGTGTAGGCTATTCGGCAAATAGCTCAATAAAGACATTTCAGGCTGCCTTATCCTGTTATGCGGGCGCACTGCTTAACTCCGAGCCAAAAGAACAAACGGAAGCGGGAATTACGTTTAACCGTACCGTTACGGAGACC
>BNVA01000309.1 GCA_025997755.1 Spirochaetia bacterium
AGTATTTATTAAAACAATTTTAAAAATACTCCATATCTCATTAAATCCGCGTAAGAATCCGGTACAAAAAACGTTAGGCGAAATAAACGGCTATATCACCGGAGCAGACCTTTTTTTACTGAACAGCTCCGTACGCAACCGCAGACGGGGAAAGTCTTATGCTGCAAGCATTCGGTATAAGTACCGATGCCAGAAGAAGCGGCTCCTACGATCCGGCAAAATTACGCGGCTATCTGGAAATTGACGAGAAGGCGTTAGACGAAGCGTTGCAAACAAGAATGACAGCCTTACAACAGATTTTTGGACGGGACAGCGATGGTGATTTGATTATCGACACAGGACTTGCCTATTCGCTTGATAACACGGTGCGCCCTTATGTTGAGCTTGGCGGCATAATAGCCGGTAAAACAGGCACCATAGACAGCCGCATATCCGCCAACACAAAACGTATCGAAACAATGGACAGGCAGCTTGCAAACAAAGAGCAGTCCCTCCGCACCCAGTACGGACAGATCGAAGGTGCGTACAACCGCATGGAGAGAATGTCAAACTCACTAGACTCTTTTAATCAACAGAACAAACAGTAATTTGGCTACAATTCCAATATTTTTTTGATATATTGACGGGTATTCTTGGGTGCAAAAGGATTTGACAACAAGAGGATCACGAGGATTTTTAAAAGTTTATAGTTACAGCCGCGTTTTTTAAAATATATGATGCTTGAAATATAGCTTTGAATTGTTGTAAACGAAAAGTGGACGAAAAAGAATTCTCTTTCCTTGTTTGATGCCCCGTCAAAGTGAATGATCTCCGGTCCTTCAATTAAAACCATTTTTTTGTTTTTTAAAGAGAGTTTGTACTGTAGGTCTACTTCCTCATAATATAAAAAGAAGTCTTCGTCAAAACGGGCATCTTCGCTGTTCAGTAAAAAAAGGTCTGCTCCGGTGATATAGCCGTTTATTTCGCCTAACGTTTTTTGTACCGGATTCTTACGCGGATTTAATGAGATATGGAGTATTTTTAAAATTGTTTTAATAAATACT
>BNVA01000310.1 GCA_025997755.1 Spirochaetia bacterium
TTGGAGATGTGGTAGTGGCATCCGGGCTTGCTAATAGCCCCAAAATGGTGGTTCAGGGGGTGGATATTGAGGCCAAACTGGTGACCGCTGTATGGTTTTCCGATGACCATAAGGGTCAGATAGCGGTATTTCCGGCCAGCGCCATTGACAGGTGGGAGGCTCCATCAGCCCCGGTCAAGAAGGCTGGTCCGGCCAAGGCTGTGGCTGGGAAGAAGCCAGCGGGTAGGAAGCCGGGGACGAAGTAGGCTCAGATTAAGAGGTAAGTCTGGACTTACCCCGGTTTATGGTGGATTATCTGACTGACCACAAAGCCAAAAAGGAAGTGGATAAAAGCAAAATGGCCCGTATGGTCCATTTTGAAATGAGAAAGTCATGATGGATCCGTGATAATGGCTAAAAGGGGCTGGTGGAGCGCCATTTTGACGCTTGACCACCTTTTATCCGGTCAGGTGGTGCCCGCACCACTTGCTTGATAATAGTAAAAGTCAGCAGACTTGTTTTAGTCTGCTGACTTCTTTATGGATTTACGACTTCTGGTGAGCGCATCTCGGCATCCCTATTTTTCCAAAAAATCCGCTCAGGTGATGCCAGCACCACTATGTGATAAAAAGTTCTTTTAGGAAGCGGTGGGATTGAACAACCACTTAGCTACCAGCCTTCCTCTTACCAGTACAGAACCTTCCAATAGGTCAGCCTATTTTTACTGATGTTAAGAGTAATTGTGTTATAGCGGTGATATAAATGAGCCAAACTACTACGGAAAGAGTGGTAATTTTTGTAGGTTAATTGACTGGAATACTTGTCATAAAAGTGTTTAAGCGTAGAAAAAAACTCCAAGCTGACCAGAGTGTCGGACTTCATGGTTTGGACTAAAACTGGCTTGAATCTGTTATCAATCATGTATGTATGCATTTTTGGAGGGATTTCTAAAAAAATCGCCAATATTTTCTAAAAAAAGTCAGCAGACTTGTTTTAGTCTGCTGACTTTACTATCAAGTGGTGCGGGCACCACCTAACCGGATTTCCTGATA
>BNVA01000311.1 GCA_025997755.1 Spirochaetia bacterium
AAAAAGAGGGAGAGCAAAAAAAGCACAAACCAAAAAACATTGCCTGAAGGCAGCACACCCAGCAGAACGCCCCACGAGAAACCTGCGGCTATCTGCGTTTTTTTTATATTGCCGTTTAGCGCAAGCAGAATTTTTGCTATTCCTTTTATCATGCTCTCATTATTGCAAAAAACCTGTGTGGTGTCAAAGGCACTTTCCGTGTTAGGCATTTATCTTTATATTATAAACAGGTGAAAAAATGGTAGCTTTGACACACGAAGAAAAATTAGATTTAATGAGCGCCCTAAACTGGGACTACAAAACCTCGTATCAGGATATGCTTGATGTAGTTGAGGGGCGGCGCGATTTGGCGGGAGATTTTGACCGAAAAAAACTCTTTGTCCGCAGTCTGGAGCGTCTGCGCTGGAGAGCGGTTGTAGGGCTTTGGGGCATAGAAAAAATGGACGAGATGTACACGCCGGAAATACGGAGGCGCATTTGGCCGCCAAGCAGGAGGGAAGACTATGACATCACCTTTTCATTATTACGAGGAGCAGCTATACCCATTACAGGATGCAGTCCTGGATTCTTTCCATCGGATAGATACCGATTTTTTTCTAACCGGGGGAACAGCGCTTAGCAGGGCGTACTATAGTCACCGTTATTCTGATGATTTGGACTTTTTTGTAAACTCCAACCCTGCTTATGCGGAACAGGTGGAAACTGTATTTGCTCAATTAAAAGAGGACGGCTTTTTCTGGGGGATAACGGAAAAGGATAAATTTATTCAAAACGCAAATTTTGTTTCGTTGTATGTCCAATGGGATAAATCTGATGCAAAATTAAAACTTGATTTTGTTAATGACCGCGTACCGCATTTTGGTGAGATACAATCAACTACCTTGTTTCACCGTGTTGATCCTATAAGAAATATTCTTTCAAATAAGTTAGGCGCTTTATTTCGTTTTGCAGGAAAAGATGTCGCCGACATACGCGAGATCGCTCTGCATGAAAACTTTAACTGGAATGATATTTTTGCCGAAGCCTGTCA
>BNVA01000312.1 GCA_025997755.1 Spirochaetia bacterium
TTTATTGTCAATGCGGATAGTAAATTAGAGGCAAAAGAATATGTTGAAAAGCATTGCGGTTTAGTATTAGGCGGTAATGTTCATACAAGTCTTTCAGAGGAGGAAATACCGGACTGGGAGTTTAATGTTCACCCAGAGAAAGTTGTTTTTGGTGTAAGGAGGTTGAAGAATGAGCCAGACAAGCAAAAAGGTAAAAACCTTAGTAGCGCAGAACGAAGATTTTCGATTAACGTTCGCCCGCAAAATGCGGGCTGTAATGTATCCTACTATAGATGAAATCCTTGAAAAAATGAATGATGACTTACATCATCTATTCGTAAAGGAAAATCTTAGTAACGGTTACGGACATAACAGATGTGAAAAGTAACGGTGAGTTTGATTTTCTGCAATTAACGTTCACTCGCAAAATGCGAGTGGTAATCTGAAAGAGTGGCGCGGGCTAGGGTAAACCTTATCCGTGTTACACATAAAAAAGTGAAGGTTGAAGACAAGTACTGCGGTGAAGTTATCGGACATCACATTGAGTATGGGAGTGATAAAGAGCCTGATTCCTTTCGATTAACGTTCGCCCGCAAAATGCGGGCTGTAATCTGGATTAACGAGAACATCGGGACATTTGAACAGGAACCTGAATCAGACGAAGAAAAAGAAGCACGAGAAGTGAAACTGAAAAAACTGGGTATACCGGAACTGGTAGAAAGTTTTGAAGCGGAAGCACAAGCATTGTTTGATTTGTTTAAATCAATAGGTAAAACACCGTATAGCGTAATAAAGGCTTTTAACATCGACAGAAAATCTATCTTGGAAATAATTCGAGAGGATATTAAATCACTCAAGAAAAGATATTGTCAAATTGCATTTGACAAACTATCGCCTATCAATACACGTCTTACTCACGGCAGTACTTGTCTTCAACCTTCACTTTTTTATGTGTAACACGGATAAGGTTTACCCTAGCCCGCGCCACTCTTTCAGATTACCACTCGCATTTTGCGAGTGAACGTTAATTGCAGAAAATCAAACT
>BNVA01000313.1 GCA_025997755.1 Spirochaetia bacterium
CAATGCCTTCCTTACACCATGAAATAAATTCACCTATAGTCAGCTCCTCGTTTAACGCAGGAACAACTATGGAAACCTTTTTATTACTCATATTTTTATCCATTTAATAAATTTATTTTCTTTCGCGTCTTTGTAGATTGAAGATACGGATTCAAATATCGCTTCTTTTGTGGTGTATTTGTTTTTCCAGCCAAGGTTGCGTATTTTGTTTGAATCAAGTTTTATAACAGGAACATCACCTTTCCAGCCTCGGTTACCTCCGGTATATTCATACTGAACATTCTGCAAACCCATAATGCCGGTTACAACATCTGCAATGCCGGTTACAGTTATTGACTCCAAGGTAGCAACATTATATACATCAAATCCGTTCAGATATTTATCTTCGATTAAACGCATCGCGGAAATAACATCATATACATAAATATACGATTTATCTTGCGTACCATCGCCAAGTATCTGCAAATGATTAGGTTCGGAAAGTAACCGGCGTACAAAATCATAACCTACGCCATGTGTCTGATTGGGACCAACAACATTAGCAAACCGGAATGCCGCCGCTTTAATTCCAAACATAAATGAATATGAACAAATAAGCGCTTCACAAGCCAGCTTACTTGCCCCATAGGTTGAAATGGGACGCATATCCGGCATATCTTCTTTTATCGGTTCCAAACCAGCCTCACCATACACACCACTGCCCGAAGCATACAATAGTTTATTTGTACCTGTACGCCGCATTGCCTCTATGATATTATTGATAAGGTAGGTTCCTTCCCAAAAATCAATATCCGGCTGTGTGATTGCTTTAGATATATCAGGATTTGAGGCAAAGCTGTATACAATATCATCCTTATGCATATTTGAAATCAGTGTTTCAAGTTCCTTTATATCAGCGCGAAAGAAAATAAATTTATTAAATGGATAAAAATATGAGTAATAAAAAGGTTTCCATAGTTGTTCCTGCGTTAAACGAGGAGCTGACTATAGGTGAATTTATTTCATGGTGTAAGGAAGGCATTG
>BNVA01000314.1 GCA_025997755.1 Spirochaetia bacterium
AGCGGGTTTTCCATACCGTCAATGACACCTTGCTGCAAAGAGGTATACACTTCGCCCAGAGCCATTGGTGTGGGGGTGGCTCCCATCACTTCCATGCCCTTTACCTGAATCAAGTTATTGGGTACGCGGATTTTTAAGCCCCGGAAGTCGGCAACTGTTCTGATTGGTCTTTTTGCTATCGTATGGCGTTCGCCGTAAATCCAGTTCGCAGTGAGCACATGGAGACCTTTGGCGTCCAACTGCTTCATCTGCCCTTTCCACCAGTCGCTCTTGGTCAATTTCCATGCCTCGTCCCAAGTGGCAAATAGATAGGGCGCAAAGGTTATGCCCAAGTCAGGCACTCCGCGGTCTGCGTAGAAAGCGCCGTCAGCCAAGGTGATCACCGCCATACCCGCAAGCATCTGATCGATGATCTCGTTTTTTGAGCCAAGCTGGCTGGAGGGAAACACCTCAACTTTCATCGTTCCCTTTGAGCGTTCTTCCACAAGGCGCGCCCATTCACGAATTCCAAGGTCAATCGGCTCACCGGGTTGGTTTTCATAGCCAATCTGAATCACCACCGGCTTTCCAGATGCGCCCCCTTCCTTATCACCGCCGGCAAACGCCAAACCGGTAACAACAATCGCCAGAGCTAAAACAAACAACTTTTTCATACACTCTTCCTCCTAAAAATAATATGCTAAAACTCAAGGACAACCTTGAGCATTGAAGCCGCATTCTTGTCAAAATCCGCAAAAGCCTTGGGCGCATCCTCAAAAGAGTATGTATTTGTAACAATTTTATCCAACGGGATATGTTCACCCTTAACCAAATTGATAAGTTCGATAAAATCTTTTTTTAAGGCATTACGTGAACCCGAAACATGAAGCTCTTTTTTTTGCAGCAGGGTAAAATTGAAATCCAGATTTTTCTTTCCCACCCCGATAAGCACCACCTGTCCGCCGAAAGCCGCAGCATCAATGCAGTTCTGAAAAGTTGAAGGCAGCCCCACCGCTTCGATAGCCGCATCAAACCCATCGCCGC
>BNVA01000315.1 GCA_025997755.1 Spirochaetia bacterium
GCCGATGACCCTTTGAAAAATCTTGAAATGCAGTTTGGTAATAATGCTTCAATGAGAAAACTGGGAATTTATGATCCGGCAACCGAGATAGAAGCCAATGCAAAAATTGTTCCGCTTGTAATGTCTGTGGCATTATCGGGCGTGTCTGAAAGACTTATTGCCGCCAATGCCACTTACGCGCAATTTGAAAAAGGTTTAAACGATTATTTGAACAACAAAAATGAAGACAGGTTAAGCATCCTTGAACAATTACAAAATAAAAGCGGAGCCTCCAGGGAAATAATCGAGTCTTATCAGAAAAGTCTTATCGGACAAATTGGTGACGACTGGAAAAATGCCCAAAAAGATAATACGGATGTAAATACGGAAAAGTTTTATGACCAAATGATAAGGCTAACCGACAAAAGGACTAATTCATTGAGTGAAGACGGCAAAGAATACCTGCGTGATTTTTTAACAAATACACAAGGTGCGGGCGCGGATATCCAAATGACGGAAACTAGAAGATGGATGTTACTTGATATGCTGGACGGCGGTAGTGGAAAAAAGAGTCGCGGTGAACCTAATAACGAAACATATAAGGAACTTGCAATGGGTGTTTGGAGACAAGGCAGACCGGACGGCGAACTTAGCGGCTGGAGCCTTAACGCGGCGGTTAATCAGGCAGTCGAATCCATGCGGCACGCCGGTATGTTCAAGGATGATGTAAACGGCAGTATGGAAGCGGCGGCAAGAGAAAACTCATTTATAAAAATAAATGGAGAACTTCAAACAATAATAAAAAGCAATGGCGCCGCAGGTGTGGATAATGCACTTACAACAATATTGAATGATGCACAAAACAGTCTTGATGATAAGACTGTTAAAAATATTTTAGGAAGCAACGCAACCGATAGGGAAATGCAAAGTTTGCGCGAAAGCGTAACCCAAAACCTTATGAATATAATATCCGAATTTGGAACCGGAACGAAAAATATGGATAAATTAAAAGAGAGTGTTGACGCCGTTATGAAAACTTATACC
>BNVA01000316.1 GCA_025997755.1 Spirochaetia bacterium
AGCCTCGCTGTGTTAAATATAACTTATTTTAGACTGGGTGACAGACCTATATTGACCATTTAATGTCAATAAAATATATTGGAGATGGGAGCAGGATTTGAAGTGATACTATGACTGAATTGAGTGAACTGGATAAAGAATTTGTTGACAAGATAGGCGAAATGTCTAGTGATGACATTGAAGAAGGGCGAAAAGATGCCATTGAAGAATTAAAAGAGCACGGTGGAGTATCTAAAAAAACACCCCATACAACACCATGGGGGGACACCCATACTGTATTTATTATGAACGATGGACATAAACAAACGTATGCGCCGCGCGGCTATAAGTTCAGGGGGCCGATAGTTCCCCAAGGGATAGACATCAAACAATTTGAGGTTAAATAACATATAAAAATATCAAAGGAGAATAAAATGCTAATCGGAACAAAAAACGGAAAGTATGTAGGATACGCCGCGCCGGAAACCCAACTTGAAACAATCAAGCTGTGGATACGTGAAAAAAAGATTGACAGCTATGTAAGCGCGGAAACTGTGCCTGAACTAGGCGCGGAAGTAAAAGATAAAAAATACCGCCCTTATGCAAAGTGAATATAGGGAAAAATAAAATGAAGCTACCGTTTATTAAACCAAAGCTTTACACCTACTTTTTAACAGCCGAAGAAAAAGACGGCAAAAAATTTACAGGATTGATTAGCACCGATAAAAAAGTATGTTCTTTTAACTTTTTAGAAATAAAAAATAAACTGGCAGAATCACAAGAAACAACACCGGATTTAATAACCATAACTGATATAAAATTTTTGCATTAGGGAAATGGAAATAGATGTTTGATTTAGTTTGCGAACGAATAGAAAAACCAATCACGGAAACCGAAGTCCGCGAACCAAACAGGACGATACTTTGCAAAGAGGAAAATGGCGGCTATGTATCGCAACGGCATCTTGAGGACATCTTTTTAGGGAAAGATCACAACTACGATCTGGCAATCGCGCCCTATTGCAAATCAATAGCCACA
>BNVA01000317.1 GCA_025997755.1 Spirochaetia bacterium
TTATTTAATATTTTTACACGAAGATTGAAAACAGGAATTGTTGTATATTACTACTATACTTACGACAGTAATGGGAAACGAAAGCAGTACAGTACAGGAAAAACCAATGAATCCGAAGCTTATAAATTTTGTGCAAACCTTGTGAAACAGAATAAACTAAACCGTCGATCTGCATTGGGATTTAGGACGTATTGTGATACTTGGTTTGATTATGATAAATGTGAATATATTCATAGAAAACTGCTACATGGATTTATATATTCGCGTAGCCACGCGGAAAATCAGCGCGGACAACTACTACTGCATGCTTATCCTTATTTTGAAGATAAACCATTGGATAATATAACCACAGACGATATTGAGAACTATATAAAAACACTTAAAAACAAAGGATTGTCAAATACTTCTATAAATCACAATCTTGCTATAATTAACATTATTTTTAAGTACGCTGAAAAACATAATGAAATTTTATACAATCCGTTAAAAGAAATTGGTAAACTAAAATCAGATACTAAAGAGAAAGGGATGTTCATAAACGAAGAAATAGAAAATATATTGTTTTCAGAGAACGCAATATTATCCATTTGCAATCATTCGCGTGGCAAAACTGTGCCGCCAACTGTGAAATGTAATATTTCTTTCTTTTAGTATTTTTTTATTCAAACCGACATTTTCGGCAGCTACCCAGAACATCTCATACACTTCATCATGCCGAATGGGACGGCATCCGTCATTCTTACCAAAAATATAATTACCAGTAGTTTTTTCACAATGCTTTTTCAAAAGATTTTGCAACTCTTTACTTATTGGAATTTCTCGTGTTTCCCCGTTTTTGGTTCCCTTTATCCCATATTTTCTATCAAAAGAATGCTCAACGATGATATAATTTTCCTTGATATTTTCTTTCTGTAATGCTTGTAATTCACCCAGTCTCATTCCTGTTTTATATGCCGTTAAGTTTAGCAGCCAGTTATTTATATCATTCTTCCAAATGGATAAT